>NZ_JARVXN010000023.1:0-147483 GCF_048957715.1 Mitsuaria sp. CC2
TAGGCGCGATTGGATTCGAACCAACGACCCCCACCATGTCAAGGTGGTGCTCTAACCAACTGAGCTACGCGCCTGGAAAACTCGGCCAGTGGCGGTCAATCCACTGGTCAGAAAAACAAATCGCCCGCCGTGTGAAGCGGGCGATCCATCGAGGTGTCCCGGAGGACTTGCCTACCAATTCTGGTAGGCGCGATTGGATTCGAACCAACGACCCCCACCATGTCAAGGTGGTGCTCTAACCAACTGAGCTACGCGCCTGGAGAAGCCTCGCAGTATATGCCGGATTCTTGAGGTCGTCCAGAAAGTCGAAGCAAAAAACACCGCGATGGCCCGACGTTCTCGGCAGGGCCGCCAGCGGCAGACCCTGAGACCTCCGCGCAACGAGGTCAGCGACGGCGCGCACTGCGCACGCCCGAGACCTGGGAGAGCGCCACCAGCGTCTGCTGCAGACGCTGCGCGTCGCTCACCTCGACGGTGAAATTCATCCGCGACAGGTCGTTGCGCAGCGGCTTGCCCTTGCCGCTCTGCTGGTTCACCGAGATCACGTTGAGCTTGTCCTTCGCGAACAGCTCCAGCACGTCGCGCAACAGGCCGGGCCGGTCCGTGGCCTCGACGACCAGGTCCACCGGGTACATCGCGCCCTTGCCCGCGCGGTCCGGCGCGGGCTCGCCCCACGCGACGGCGATCACGCGCTCCGGCGCCGACTGCGCCATCTGGCGCAGGTTGGCGCAATCGCAGCGATGGATCGCCACGCCCTTGCCGCGCGTCACGTAGCCGGTGATGACATCCGGCGGCGCCGGCCGGCAGCAGCGCGCCAGGCTCGTCAGCAGCGAGTCCACGCCCACCACCAGCACGCCGCCCTTGGGCGTGCGCCCTTCCCCGACCGTGCCCTTGGTATGCCGCTGGACGAGCAGTTCTTCCTCGTCGGCTTCCGGCACCGGCGGACGCAGCAAGGTCTCGATGTTGCGCAGCGAGTACTCGTCCTTGCCGACGACCTCGAACAGCGCATCGGCGCTCTTGAAGCCCAGCCGCCCCGCCAGGTCGTCGAGCTTGATCGCCGTCTTGCCCTCGCGCTGCAGCAGCTTCTCGACGAGCTCGCGCCCCTTCGAGATCGTGTGCGTCTGCACCTGCGCGTTGAAGTAGGCGCGGACCTTGGCCCGGCTGCGCTGGCTCTGCAGATAACCGAGCTCCGGATTGAGCCAGTCCATCGACGGACCGCCCTCCTTCAGCGCGACGATCTCCACCGTCTGGCCGCTCTGCAGCGGTGTGTTCAGCGGCACCATCTGGCCGTCGACCTTCGCGCCGCGGCAGCGGTGGCCCAGGTCGGTGTGCACCGCGTAGGCGAAGTCCACCGCCGTGGCGCCCGCGCACAGCTCGACCACGTTGGCCTGCGGCGTGAACACGTAGATGCGGTCGTCGAAATTCGAATCGGTCTCGGCGACGTAATCCCGCTCCCACGCCAGCAGTTGCCGCAGCACCGCCTTGCGCGCCTGCGCGACCTGTTCCTCGAACTCGCCCGCCGCGCTCACACCCGCATAGCCCTTGGTGCCCGCCTCCTTGTAGGCCCAGTGCGCGGCGACGCCGTGCTCCGCGTGCTCGTGCATCGCGCGGGTGCGGATCTGCACTTCCATCGGACGGCCGTCCGCGGCGATCACCACCGTGTGCAGCGACTGGTAGCCGTTGGGCTTGGGACGGGCGATGTAGTCGTCGAACTCGCCGTCCACCGGCAGGTAATGCTCGTGCAGCTGCGCCAGCACCGCGTAGCAGTCCGCCACCTCCGGCACGACGACGCGCAGCGCGCGCAGGTCGAAGACGCGCTCCAGCGTCAGGCCTTTGCCGCGCATCTTCTTCCAGATGCTGTAAAGGTGCTTGGGCCGCCCCTGCACCTGCGCCTCGATGCCGTGGCCCTGCAACTCGCGCTCCAGCGCGGCCCGCACCGACTCCACCGACTGCTCGCGTTCGACGCGCTTCTCGTGCAGGCCCTTGGCGAGCTGGTGGTATTGCTCCGGCTCGGTGAAGCGGAAGGCGAGGTCCTCGATCTCCCACTTGATCTGCCAGATGCCGAGCCGGTTGGCCAGCGGCGCGAAGACCTGCAGCGATTCCGCCGCCAGCTCACGCGGGCACGGCGTCTTGCTCGCCGCGAACCAGCGCAGCGACTGCAGGCGCGAGGCCAGCCGCAGCAGCACCACGCGCAGGTCGCGCGAGAACGCCAGCAGCATCTTGCGCACGAGCTCGGTCTGCTCCTGCCGGCGCTGTGCCTCGACGCGCGCCTCGCGCGCGGCGCGCTGGATCTGCACCAGCCGGCGCGTGTGCGCGACCAGGCTCGCGTCGCTCTCGCCGAAGGCCTTGGCGACGATCTCTTCCGGCTTGTTCAGGTAGTCGCCGGCGTACACCAGGTAGGAGGCCGCCTGCATCGACGGCGCCGCGCCGACGCCGGCCAGGATCGCCGCCACGCCGTCCGCGTGCGCCAGCGCCGGCTCGCCGGTGCCCAGCAGGTGATCGGCCAGCAGCGGTTCCGCAAACGCGCGGGCGCGTCGCACCGGATCCATCGTCTCTTCGGCGCGCGGCTGCGCCGTCGGCAGCCGGTGAGGCAGGTCCCCGTCGAGCAGGGCCACGATGGGCGCCGCCTGGTCCTGCCGCAGCCCCAATTCCGTCTTCATTCGTCGTTCATCCGTGTCGTCGGGGCCGCGAGGGCCGCCGGGACCTCATCCGCGCGCCAGGAATTGCTCCACCACGCGGATCTGTTCTTCATGCACCAGCGTCGGCGCATGGCCGACCCCGGGGAACTCGTGCAGCTCGGCGCGCGGGCCGCGCTGCGTCATCAGGTCGGCGGTGGTGCGCGTCAGCAGGTCCGATTCGCCGCCGCGCAGCAGCAGCGTCGGGCAGCGCACCGCGTCGTACGCGGCCCAGAGCTGCGCCTCGCCGGCCTTGGCCAGCTCCGGCGTCAGGCCGGCCAGGCCCTGGCCGATGCGGGGGTCGTAATGCAGCCGGCAGCGGTCGCCGTCCGGTTTGAACATGGCCCGCGACAGCGCCAGCCATTGATCGTCGCTGTGCGGTCCGAAGCTCTGCGAGATGCCGCGCAGATAGTCGGCGCCCTGCTGGCAGTTCTCGAACTGCGGCGCGCGGCCGAGGTAGCTCGCGATGCGCTGCAACGCGACGAACTCGATCGTCGGTCCCACGTCGTTGAGGATCAGGCGCTTGATCGGGCTGGCCGGCATCGCCGCCAGCGCCAGGCCGATCAGGCCGCCCATCGAGGTGCCCAGCCAGTCCACCTGCCCCACGCCCAGGCGCGCCAGCAAGGTGACCATGTCGGAGACGTATTGAGGCAGCTGATAGTTGCGAGGATCGCCCAGCCATTCCGACTCCCCGCGTCCGACGACGTCCGGGCAGATGACACGGTAGCGGTCGCTCAGGCGCTGCGCGATGACGTCGAAGTCGCGCCCCTGCCGAGACAGCCCGTGCACGCACACCAGCACCCGAGGGTTGTCGGACTGCCCCCACTCCCAATACGCGACCCGGTGAAGGCCGCAAGGGCTCAGCGCCTGGACTTTTTTCAACAAGGGTTCAGACATCGCTCGTATCCTTTGTCCCCATCCTAACAACCCTGAAGAGGACGCGGCATGTTGAAAGGCAAGACGGCGCTGGTCACCGGCTCCACGAGCGGCATCGGATTGGGAATCGCCCTGACCCTCGCCAAGGAAGGCGCGAACATCGTGTTGAACGGCTTCGGCGACCACGCCGGGCCGAAGGCGGCGGTCGAGGCGCTCGGGGTCCAGGTCGGCTACCACGGCGCCGACATGAGCAAACCCGCCGAGATCGAGGCCATGATGGCCTACATCGACCAGGCATTCGGCGGCTGCGACATCCTGGTGAACAACGCCGGCATCCAGCACGTGGCGAATGTCGACGACTTCCCCCCGGAAAAGTGGGATGCGATCATCGCGATCAACCTCAGTTCCGCCTTCCACACGATGCGGCTGGCGCTGCCGGGCATGAAGAAGAAGAACTGGGGCCGCGTCGTGAACATCGCGTCCACGCACGGGCTGGTGGCGTCGGCGGGCAAGTCGGCCTATGTCGCGGCCAAGCACGGCCTGGTCGGCCTGACCAAGTCGGCGGCGCTGGAGACCGCCCTCCTCCCCGTCACCGTCAATGCGATCTGCCCCGGCTGGGTGCTGACCCCGCTGGTGCAGAAGCAGATCGACGACCGCTCGGCCCGGGAGAAGCTCGATCCCGCCGAGGCCAAGCGTCAGCTGCTGGCCGAGAAGCAGCCTTCGCTGCAGTTCACGACGCCCGAGGAACTCGGCGCGCTGACCGTGTTCCTGTGCTCGGACGCCGCCGTCAACGTGCGCGGCCAGGCCTGGGCCATGGACGGCGGCTGGACCGCGCAGTGACCTTCACTGGATGCTCAAGGGAGCATCACTTCGTCAACAGCACGCTGCCGTTGACGTTCACCGTGACGGTCGCCTTGCCCGACTCGACCGGCAGGGCCTCGTCGGCGGACGACGCCATGGTCTTCATGCGGGCCATCGGCGCCGCCATCATGGCCATCGGCTGGTCCGCGTTCACGCTGACCTCGCCGATGCGGTAGTTCGAATAACCGAACTCCTTTGCGTAGATCGCCGCCTTGCTCTTGTAGCTGGCGATCGCCTGCGAGACGACCTCGCCCTCAGCCTTCTCGCGCGCCTCGCGCGACAACCCATAGCTGACGTTGGCGATGGCCAGCGAGCTGATGCGGCCGCTCAACTTGGAAATCGCCTCGATGTCGCGCCCCTGCACCAGCAGCTCGACGCTGCCCGTCCAGCCGGTGATCTGCGGCGCGGCGCTCGAGCTGCCCTTGGGTTGGCCGTAGCGGGGATAGACCGACAGGTTGCCGGCCTGCAGCTCGACCTGCCCCGGCCTGGCGATCTTGCGCGCCTCAGTCAGCGCGGCGTCGAGCGCCTGCTTCAGTTCGTTCTGCACCGCGGCGGCGTCCTTGCCCTCGCGGGTGGTGGAGAAGCGCAGCTGCAGCAGGTCGCGGGTCACTTCGGTCGTGGCGGAGGCGCTCAGCGACAGCAGGTCGGTACGCGCGGCCTGGGCGGCCTGGGCCTGCGCCATCCCGGGCAGGACCGCGACCGCGCCGGCGGCGATCAGGGTGCGGGCGATCATCTTGGAGCTTCGGATCATTCGGGTTCCTACGGAGAGTCCAGGTGGGAACCAGCATAACGTGTGAGGAAAGCGTCACGGTTGACCGACGACGGGCACCGTCCATCCGCCTTTTTGTGTCATTCATCGGCCTCAAGGAGGGACATAGACAGCCCTGTTACAAAAGATGTAACCATTCGGTAAGGACTGATTCATCCCGCAAGCAGGTCGAAAAACTGCCCTTACAGTCCCGCTGTTACAAATTCCGGAGTGGCCGCTATGCAATCCACAACCCGCCCCAACCGTGTCCTGGTCGTGGACGACGACGCCCGTATCCGGGACCTCCTGCGCCGTTATCTGGCGCAGGAAGGCTTTGAAGTCCTGCTCGCCGAGGACAGCAAGGCGCTCAACAAGCAGCTGACGCGCGAGACCGTGGACCTCATCGTCCTGGACCTGATGCTGCCCGGCGAGGACGGCCTGTCGATCTGCCGCCGTCTGCGCGCCGCGGGAGACAACACGCCGATCATCATGCTGACGGCCAAGGTCGAGGAAGTGGATCGCATCGTCGGTCTCGAAGTCGGCGCCGACGACTACCTGGCCAAGCCTTTCAACCCGCGCGAACTGCTGGCCCGCATCAACGCGGTGCTGCGCCGCCGCCCGCCGCCGGAAGCGCCGGGCGCGCCGTCCAAGGAACCGATGACGGTCCAGTTCGGTCCGTTCGAGTTCGACCTGGCGCTGCGCCGCCTGGCCAAGAACGGCGAACCGGTGCCGCTGACCACCGGCGAGTTCTCGATGCTCAAGGCCCTGGTGCGCCACCCGCGCCAGCCGCTGTCGCGCGACAAGCTCGCGATGCTGGCCCGTGGCCGCGAGTTCGAGCCTTTCGACCGCAGCCTGGACGTGCAGGTCTCGCGCCTGCGCAAGCTGCTGGAAGAGGATCCGGCGCAACCGCGCTTCATCCAGACGGTGTGGGGCGTGGGCTACGTGTTCGTTCCGGACGAGGCGGCCTGATCCCGTGGCACCCCCGCGTCTGGCGCTGAACCTGTTCTGGCGCACGTTCGCGCTGCTGGCGCTGCTGCTGGCCGCCGGCGTGCTGGCGTGGCAGCAGACCTTCAAGGCCCTGGAGGCCGAGCCCAAGGCCCTCGAGGCGGCGCAGCAACTGGCCGGCCTGGTGAACCTGTCGCGCGTGGCGCTGACCAGCACGGACGCGATCAACCGCGTCGCGGTCGTCAAGTCGCTGGCGCGCAGCGAAGCCGTGTCGGTGGAGGTCGCCGAAGCGACCGACCGCTGGCTGCCCTACGAGAACTCGCCCTTCGCGCAGCGTCTGCGCAAGGAGCTGGTGTCGAGGCTGGGCCCGCAGACCGTGCTGGCCAGCGGCCTGAACGGCGTGCCGGGTTTGTGGGTGAGATTCGACGTCGGTCCGGACCAGTTCTGGCTGCAGACCAACGCGGCGCCGCTGCAGGCCAACATGTCCAGCAACTGGTGGTGGATCGCGATCGCGCTGGGCGCGTCGCTGCTGGGCGCGGCGGCCATCGCGCGGCTGATCAACCAGCCGCTGCGCGAGCTGTCCATCGCCGCGAGCCGCATCCGCGAGGGCGAGTACGACTCGCGCCTGGACGAGAGCACGCTGACCAGCGAGATCCGCGAGGTCAACATGGGCTTCAACCGGATGGCGCGCGAGCTGGCCAAGATGGAAGAGGACCGCAGCGTGATGCTGGCGGGCATCTCGCACGACCTGCGCACGCCGCTGGCGCGGCTGCGGCTGGAAGCGGAGATGAGCGTCAACGACGAGCAGGCGCGGACCTACATCGCGCAGGACATCGACCAGCTCGACGCGATCATCAACAAGTTCATGGACTACGCACGGCCGAGCGAACTGCAGCTGCAGGCGCTCAACCTGCGCGAGCTGGTGGAACGCGAGGCGCAGGGCTTCCGCGATCCGCAGCAGATCCAGATCAGCGTGCGCCTGTCCGCGGCGCTGCGCATCTGGACGGACCCGACCGAGCTGGGCCGCATCCTGCTGAACCTGTTCGAGAACGCGCGCCGCTACGGCCATCACGGCGACGAGCCCACCCGCGTGGAAGTCACCGCCGAGGCCGACAGCGCCTGGGTGCTGCTGACGGTGCGCGACCACGGACCGGGCGTGCCGCCGGACAAGCTCGCCAAGTTGACGACGCCGTTCTACCGCGGCGACACCGCGCGCACGGCGGCGACCGGCGCGGGCCTGGGCCTGGCGATCGTCGAGAAGTCGGTGCAGCGGCTGGGTGCGCAGTTGCGGCTCGCCAATGCCGACGACAGCGGCTTCGTCGCGCAGCTGCGACTCAAGCGCGCGAGCGTTTGACGCTCGGCATCGCCACCGCCGCTGGCCCTCACCCCTGTCCTCCCCCGCCAGCGGGAGAGGGCGTCCTCCCGGCGCGGGTCAGTCGGAGGCGCGGACCAGCAGACACACCGCGCGCGCCTCGATCGCCTTGAGTTCTCCGACCGGCCCCATCTTCTCCGCCGTCTTCGCCTTCACGTTGATCTGGCCGGCATCGACCCCGAGCACTTCGGCCAGACGCTGACGCATCAGCGGGATGTGCGGCGCCATCCTGGGTTGCTGCGCGACGATCGTGCTGTCGAGGTTGCCGATCACCCACCCCAGGTCCTTCACGCGACGGTAGGCCTCTTCGAGCAGCACCATCGAATCCGCGCCCTTGAACTCGGCCGCGGTGTCGGGAAACAGCTTGCCGATGTCGCCCAGCGCGGCGGCGCCGAGCAGCGCGTCGGTGATCGCATGCGCGAGCGCGTCGGCGTCCGAATGGCCCAGCAGGCCGTGCGTGTGCGGGATGGTGATGCCGCCCAGGATCAGCGGCCGGCCGGTGACGAGCTGGTGGGTGTCCCAGCCCTCGCCGATGCGGAAATTCAGAACCATTGCAGGATTGCCTTGAACTCGAATCAATTCGGCAGCGCGTTCGTGACGACGAGCGGCCCGTTGCGGGTGACGATCATCGTGTGCTCGAACTGCGCGGAAAGGTTGCCCTTGACGCCGGAGAGGGTCCACCCGTCGGCTTCCTCGTCGACCCAGCGGCTGCGGGTCGACAGGAAGGGTTCGATGGTGATCACCATGCCTTCGGTGAGCACACGCGTGTCGTTGGCGTCGTAGTAGCCGGGGATGCTCTTGGGCTCCTCGTGCAGCGAGCGGCCGACGCCGTGGCTGCAGAGGTTCTCGATGATCTTGAACTTGTGCGCCTTGGCCACGCGTTCGATCGCGTGACCGATGCGGTTGAGCTTCGCGCCGGGCTTCACCTCCTTCATCGCCTGTTCCAGCGCGTACTGCGCGGCGAAGACCAGCTGCGTCTTGGTCGGCGTCGTCGGCGGGACGATGCGCGTGCCGCCGGTGTCGCCGAAATAGCCGTTCAACTCGGCCGAGACGTCGACGTTGACGACGTCGCCCTTCTGGATCACGCGGTCGCCGGGGATGCCGTGCGCGGCCTGCTCGTTGATCGAGATGCAGGTGGCGCCGGGGAAGTTGTACATCACGCGCGGCGCGGACTTCGCGCCGAATTCGGTCAGCCAGCGCTCCCCCATCTGGTCGAGCTCCAGCGTGGTCATGCCGGGACGGATCGCGTCCAGCATGCGGCGCAGCACGGTGGCGACGGCCTCGCCGGCGGCCTTCAGGCCCTGGATATCGTCATCGGATTCGACAGTCATGCGCGGCTCCTCAGCAGGCGTTCGGCCAACGCGAAGTCGGCGGGATAGGTGACCTTGAAATTTTCCATGGAGGCTTCCACCAGCCGGGGCGCGTGGCCGAGGGCCTCGATCGCGCTGGCCTCGTCGGTGATGCCGTCCAGCGGGCCGGCCAGCGCCGGCATCAGCAGGCCCAGGCGGAACATCTGCGGCGTCTGCGCGGCCCACTTGCCACGGCGGTCGACGGTGGCGGCGACGCGCAGGGACGTCGACGCGCCGGGGTCGGTGCCGGGGCTCGCGAGCGCCGCGTCCTTGAGCGTGTCGGCCACGGGCAGCGCGAGCAGGCCGCCGACCTCGTCGTCGTCGCAGGCCGCGATCAGGGCCTCGACCCATTCGGCGCGCAGCAGGCAACGGGCGGCGTCGTGCACCAGCACCCAGTCATGCGGCTGCGCGCCGCGCTCGCGCAGGTCCTGCAGGCCGGCGGCGACGGTGTCGGCGCGCGTCGCGCCGCCGGTGCGCGCGATCCAGCCGCGTTCGCCTTCGAAGCCGGGCACGGCGGATTCGAACTGGTCGTCGTCGGGCGACAGCACGACCAGCGTGGCCTCGATGCGCGGGACGGCACCGAGCGCCGCCAGGGTGTGCGCGATCATGGCGCGGCCGGCGAGCGGGACGTACTGCTTGGGGCGGTCGGCGCCGGAACGGCTGCCGACGCCCGCGGCCGGCACCAGCGCGAAGCAGCGCGGGGTCAGGCCGATGGGAAAGGAACTCATGGAGCGATTGTAGGGATCGGCGAAACTCCGGCCTTCAGCCTCCCCTGTTCCGCCTGCCGTGTTCGCCATCGCCGACATCCACCGCCGCCTGACCGCGCTCGGCGCCAACGAGGCGCATGCGGGGCGCGTGCTGCGCCACTGGGTGCAGGCCCGGCCGCTGACGCAAGGCCGGCGCCAGCTGGAGCACTACCTGCCGCAGGCGGTGCGCGAGGCGCTGCCGGCGCTGATGGACGAGCTGCACGGCCTGGCCACGCTGATCGAGCGGCATCCGGGCGAGGACGGTTCGGCGCGGCTGCTGGTGGGTCTGCGGGACGGCCAGACCGTCGAGAGCGTGCTGCTGCCGCGCGACGGCCTGTGCGTGTCGAGCCAGGTCGGCTGCGCGGTGGGTTGCCGCTTCTGCATGACTGGCAAGGACGGGCTGCTGCGGCAGGTCACCAGCGCCGAGATCGTCGCGCAGGTCGCGCTGGCGCGGCGCGAGCGGGTGGTGAAGAAGGTCGTGTTCATGGGCATGGGCGAGCCCTCACACAACCTGGAGGCGGTGATGGAAGCGATCGAACTGCTGGGCCTCGAGGGCAACATCGGCCACAAGCACCTGGTGTTCTCGACGGTCGGCGACCTGCGCGCGTTTGAACGGCTGGCGGCAGGGCCGGTGAAGCCGGCGCTGGCGCTGTCGCTGCACACCACGAAACCGGACCTCCGCCGCGAGTTGCTGCCGCGCGCGCCACGGCTGACACCCCGAGAACTCGTCGAGGCCGGAGAGCGCTACGCCCGCGAGACCGGCTATCCGATCCAGTATCAGTGGACGCTGATCGAAGGCGTCAACGACGGCGAGGATGAGCTCGACGGCATCGTCGAGCTGCTGAAGGGCCGCTACGGCGTGCTCAACATGATCCCCTACAACAGCGTGCCCGAGCTGCCGTATGAACGGCCGGCGTGGGACAAGGCGCGCGACATCGCCCGCCGGCTGCAGGGGCGCGGCGTGCTGACGAAGCTGCGCGACTCGGCCGGGCAGGATGTGGACGGCGGCTGCGGGCAATTGCGGGCGCGGAGCTTGGAGACGCATCCGCTGTCGATGCGCGAAGCGCGCCGGACGATCGCCATCACGCCGGCGGGCTGAGCACCGACGTCAGCGCTGCGGTCGGGGCGCGGTCACCGGTCTCACAGCGCATACCCCACGTTCACCCACAACTGCGGCGCCCGGGCCTTCGGATCCGATACCGAGGTCCGCTGCAGCGACGTCCCGATGCGCCATCCCGCCGTGCCTTCCGCGCTCCACGGTCCGTGCTGCCAGCGCAGACCGACGCCCGCGCCCGCCAGCATCCGGCCCTGCGGCAAGGCTTTCGCGCGGGCGCTCGTGTCCCACGGCGTGTGGCTGAACGTCACGCGCCCCGCATCGACGAAACCGAACGGCTCCAGCGCCTTCCAGCGGTAGCGCAGCTCCGCCTGCGCCAGCACGCCGTGATCGCCGGAGGCCTCGCCCAGCGGCCAGGCCCGCACGCTGCGCGCGCCGCCCAGCGAGAACTTGCGCGACGGATCCAGGTTCCTGTCCGAGAACTGCCCGCTCCCGCGCAGCAGCAGTCCCCAACGGGTCCACTGCCGGAGCAGCGCCGCGTCCGCGGACAGCACCAGATACTGGCCCGCCACCCGGGCCGACGCCGCGTCCATGGCCGCCGCGGTGGCGTCCCGGAGCCGCACCTCGCCCATCTCCATCCACATCCCGCCCCAGCCCGCCGTGCCCGGCGACGGGTAGCTCACCCCCTGCAGACCCGTCGTCACCGCGAAGGCCCGCCGACGATCCTCGATCGCCACCGCCTTCTGCGCGTTGCGCATGTCCCGCCCCTCCACGCCGAACTGCCAGGTCAGGCGCCCCGTTCCACGCGTCGTCAGCGGCACCGTGGTCATCACACCCATGGCGTCCACCCGGCCCTGCGCCTCGAGCGGCTTGAATTCCCCGCCCAGTCGATAGTGGTTCCGGCTCGCGGTGAGCGCGACCCGTGCGCCGCCGTGGCCCAGCGGCACCTGGTAGGCGGCCGCGCCGTCCCACCCCTTGCCGCTGTTGCCCCCGCCGCTGGCGGTCAGGCGATCCCCGAAAACGAGCAGGCCGTTCACATGCGCGGCCACACTGCCGCGCTCGCGGCCCGAATACCGGTTGCCGTGGTTGTCGACCCGCAGGTCCAGGCCCCAGCGGCGGGTCTGGTCCACGACCAGCTCGACGTCCCCCTCGCCCACCTCGTCGCCCGGACCGAGGCCCGCCGTGATCGACACGCCGGGCAGACGCGACACGGCGTCGACCTGCCGTTCGAGCTCATCGCCGATCGGACGCCCCGGTATCAGCGCCCCCAGCCAGGGCGCCGCCCCGCGCGCCGCGCCGCCGCGCAGCGTCACCTCGCCATACCGGCCTTCGACCACCACCAGCCGGACCACCCGGCCCTCGCGATCCGGCGCCGGCACATGCACCCGCGCGAACGGCCGCCCGGCCGCCCGCACCTGGCGCTGCAAGGCGTCCGCCACCGCCTGGATCGACGACTCGTCCGAGCGGAAATCGAGCCAGGATTGCCAGTACCGCCGCACGTCCTCGGCATCCAGCACGCTGAGCCCCTCGATGTGCAGTCGCCATCCCGCCGATCCGGTGCACGACGAGGTCGAGCCCGTCCGCGAGGACTCGGGACACGATGTTTCGGCGGCGTCGACCGGGAGGCTCCAGAGGCCGGCGGCGCAGAACGCCAGTCCTGCCAGCCCGCGGACGATGCCAGGCCGCCGGGGCGTCCCCGGACAGGGCGCCGGAAAAGGCGCGCGCCCGGGTCGATGACATGGAGAGGCTCCAGGGAGAGGCAGCAAGTTCATGAATGCAGCGAGGGCGGAGAAGGGTGATGAGTGATGAGCGGCATCGCGGCTTGCGCGGGACGCCCGTTTCCGGGAAGGGTCAGGGCTTGCCTTCTTCCGAAGACGTCTCCTTGAGACGACACACGCCCTGATCGACCTTCAGCGGTGAGGCCGGCGGCTTGAGCAGATCCGCCAGCGGACGCTCCTCGCAGGGACGTCCGGGCGGACGGAACTGCCCCAGCGCATGCACGCAGCCCGACACCGCGCCGCAGCCGCCGATGGACACCCCGACGGCTCGCGTCGAACCGCCGGACGTCCCGGCCCCCCCGGGATCGACGACGAACACCGGCTTCGGGCCGGATCCGGGCTTCCCGATGGACGTGGACGTCTCGATGGACGTGGACGTCTCGATGGACCCGGGCATCTCGATGAGCCCGTGCTTCCCGTTCGTGTCAGGCTGACCGTTCGTGTCAGGCTGACCGTTCGGGTCGGGCTGACCGTTCGGGTCGGGCGTCCTCTCCGGGTCCGGTTGCTCGACGACGCCCGGTCGAACCGTCCCCTCCGGCGCCGGGTCGATGCGCAGCCCGTTCAGCGTCAAGGTCGACGGCACGACATAGTTGCCGCCGTCCCGCCCGCTCAAGCGGACATCCCGGACCGTGACCGTCCTGCCCTCGCCCGGCCCGGCGTCATCGAATTCGGCCGCGCCGTGCACGACCGTCACCGCGTCGCCGGGCAACGGGTCGGCGCCCAGCGAGAGCGTCACCTGCGCATCGAGGGTGCCGTCCGCCGTTTTCGGCTGCACCACACCGGCGACGGACAGCGGCACCGGGTGGATCGCGGCAACCGTCTCCCAGATGGATTCGCTCCCCGCGTCGGGAATGCCGCCGCCTTGGCGTGATTCCCGCCCGGGCGGTCGCAAACCGGCCCGCTCCTCGCCGTCGTAACCCGTCAGCCAGGCGCGGAAATGCACCGTCTTCGCCGGGCCGGCCTGCTTGTCGACGAACGCGGCCTCCACTCCCGGCCTCAGGTTGCTGGTCGGAAGGAACTCGACGCCGGACAGTGCGACGCGCTCGACCGCGACCTGCGTGCCGCCGTCGTAGCGCTTGTCGGCCCCCACCAGATCGAGCCCGGCGCCCGACGCGTCGACGACGAGGTGGTCCGCTTGCACGACGTCCAGGGTCAGGACCGGCGCGGCGGGTCCGGCCGCCTTGGTCGGCGGGTCGCCGGGCAGAAGGAACGACACCGTGGACGCCGGTGTGCGGATCGCCGTCCCCGGCTGCATCCGGATCGACGACGGCTGCGCGTGCGTCGACCTCCGATCCGTCCGAAGCACCACATCGCCGGCGACCCGCTGGATGTCGGCCGCCAGCGAGACGCGCCCGCCCGTCAGCGAGAGCATTCCCGAAGCGTCGTTCGTGGTGACGACAGGACGCTTCACCACGAGCTCATCGGCCGCGGTCAACTGCACCGCGCGCCCCCGATCCAGCCACACGGACAGCTCGCGGGCCGCCAGGCGGCCCACGCTCGGATCCAGGTTCGCAGGCGGGTCGCCGCTCGGCGGCGGATCGCCGTCCCCGATCTCCCAGGCGCGGGCGCCGAGATGCAGCGCCCCGCCCGGCGTCGAACCGAACACGACGGTCGGTCTCGGTCGATCTCCCGAACGAGCCAGCACCTCGATGGTGCCGGACCGGCCGGTCTCGCCTGCGCCCTCGACGGACAGCCGCACGCCCTTCTGCGCCACCATGCCCGTTTCCGAGCTCAGGCTCACGCTTCCGCCGTGGCCCGCCTGGATCGCGTTGGCATTGAATTCCTGACGCCCCGCCAGTTGCAGGGCCGCCGCAGGAAGGGCGCCCGTCGCGTGCAAGCGAACGCTGCCACCCTGCAGACGCCCTGTCGCATCGACGCCCCCATGACGCCACGTGATCGACGAAGCGTCCACGGTGAACTCTCCGCCGCGTCGCCCTCCTTGGACCGAGACATGGCCCCCGTCGCCGACGATCCCGCCCGCCGCCCGCACCGTGATCCGGCCACCGTCGCGCGCACCTCGCGCATCGAGCCCCCCTGAGAGCGTCACGCCGTCACGACCGACGATCTCGATCGTCCCCCCATCGTTCGCGGTACTCGCCGCATGGACGTTGCCGACATTCACCGTCTGGCCGACCAGACGCACCTGTCCGCCCCGGCCCACCTCGCCGCCGACGATCAAGGGCGCGGCCACCTCAAGCTTCCCCGCGGCGTCGATGTCGACCACGCCCATCACCCCCGCGAACCTGGGGTCCGTCGCGGTCGACGTGGCCTCGATGGCGACCGGCGCCCCCAGCCTGACCTCGTCACCCGACATGCCGACGCTGACATCGCCACCGCGCACCCACAGACGCCCGCCTGGCGCCTGAAGACCGCGCAGATGGACGGTGCCTCCTTGCAGCAGCGCGATCCCGCCCCGATGCAACCGGACATGACCCTGGAGATCGATGGCCGCGCCGCCGCCCGGCTCCCGGAGTGCCTGGACGTCCAACCCCGTCCAACCGTCGCCCGCCTGCCTTCGTGTGCTGACGCCCAGCGCGCCGGCGACCACCAGCGAGTCCGGGCCGAAGATCACGCCGTTTTCATTGAGGAGGAAGACCTGCCCGTTGGCGGACAGCTTCCCCAGGATCTGGCTCCGCTCGGCGCCGATCACCCGGTTCACCACGACGGACGTCCCACCGGGCTGCACGAAGGTCACGGACGCCGAGGCCCCGATGTCGAACCCCTGCCAGGCGATCGCCGCCCGTTCCGTCGTCTGCGTGATCACCATGCGGCCGGGGTCGGGCGTGTCGACCCGCACGTCGCCGGCCCGGAAGGCATGTCCCTGCGGCAGGGCCGCGGGCGCCGGCACCTGGGCTCCCGCCGGCGGCAGGGCGGCCATGCCGGCCAGCCCCGCCGCTGCCGCCAGCACATACCGACGCACGACGGGTCGGGTGGATCTGTGCCGCGGCGGCCGTCCGGTCCGCTGCATGCTGTCGATGAAGGGTCTGCGCATGAGAGAGGT
This sequence comes from Mitsuaria sp. CC2, assembly GCF_048957715.1. Lineage (NCBI taxonomy): Bacteria > Pseudomonadati > Pseudomonadota > Betaproteobacteria > Burkholderiales > Sphaerotilaceae > Roseateles > Mitsuaria sp. CC2. The sequence continues at coordinate 15,406 of NZ_JARVXN010000023.1, forward strand.
GAGCCCGAATGAAAACCGACATTCTTCGAAGCCGCGAGCGCTTCACCAATCGTTCAGGCTCACCATGCGCGCCGACGCGCCCGCCTCATCGCGCCGCAACCATCCCGGAATGCATCAGGAACTCCGCGCCGGGTACGCCGACTGCTCCCAGGCCCGGATCGCTCCTGCCACGCGCTGTCCGCGCGTCCTCCCTACAATTCCCGGCAAGCCCCTCCCGGGGCTGTCCTCATTTGTGCGCCATGCAGCTGTCCACGATCTCTCCCGGCAAACGCTTCACCCTGCCCCGTCCCGCCGGCTCCGCCGACGCGCTGCTGCTCGCCCGCTTCGCGCGGCAGCAGCAGGCGGCCGGCCGCCTGACGCTGGTCGTCACCGCCGAGCCCGGCGACACGCAGCGCCTGGAGGACGAGCTCAAGTTCTTCGCGCCCGAGTTGCGCGTGGCCGTGTTCCCCGACTGGGAGACGCTGCCGTATGACAACTTCAGCCCACACCAGGACCTGATCTCCGAACGCCTGGCCACGCTGTGGCGCCTGTTGCAGGCCAACGGCAAACCGGTGGCGGAGCGCGATCTCGACGTCGTGCTGCTGCCGGCGACCACCGCGCTGACACGACTGGCGCCGCCGTCCTTCCTCGCCGCAACGACCTTCAACTTCCGCCAGAAGCAGCGCCTGGACGAGGCGGGCCTGAAGCGCCAGCTCACGCTGGGCGGTTACCAGCACGTCAGCCAGGTCGTCTCGCCCGGCGAGTACGCCGTGCGCGGCGGCCTGATCGACCTCTTCCCGATGGGCTCGCTGGTGCCCTACCGCGTCGACCTGTTCGGCGACGAGGTGGATTCGATCCGCGTCTTCGATCCCGATTCGCAGCGCTCGCTGTACCCGGTGCCGGAGGTACGCCTGCTGCCCGGTCGCGAGTTCCCGATGGACGAGGCGTCGCGCAAGGCCTTCCGCGCCCGCTGGCGCGAGAAGATGGACGGCGATCCGACCAGGTCGCGCATCTACAAGGACATCGACACGGGTCTGGCCACCGGCGGCATCGAGTACTACCTGCCGCTGTTCTTCGACGAGGTCGCCACCGTGTTCGACTACGTGAGCGCCGAGGCGGGCCTGGTGCTGCACGGCGACGTCGACGAGGCGCTGCAGCGCTACTGGACCGACACCCGCGAGCGCCACCGCTTCCTGCAGCACGACCCCGACCGGCCGATCCTGGCGCCCGAGGAGATCTTCCTGCGGCCCGAGGAGTTCTTCACCGCGACGCACCGACACGCGGTGCTGGCCGTGCGCGGTCGCGACGCCGTCGACTACGCGCGTCCGCTGCCCGACGTCAGCGTCGACCGCGGCGCGCAGGAGCCGCTCGCGCGGCTGGCCGCGCACCTGAAGGAGACGACGTTCCGCGTGCTGCTGCTGGCCGAGAGCGAAGGCCGTCGCGAGAGCCTGCTCGAACTGCTGCGCGACAACCGGATCGATCCGCCGTCGGTGAAGGACCTCGCCGAGTTCGAGGCGAACAAGCACGAGCGCTTCGCGATCACCGCCGCGCCGCTGGCCGCGGGCTTCTTCTGGAACGAGCCGGAGGAAGGTCGCCAGATCCAGCTGTTCACCGAGACCGAACTCTTCGCGACCACGCCCACCACCCGGCGCCGCCGCAAGCAGGAGCAGGTCAGCGACGTCAATGCGCTGATCAAGGACCTGTCCGAGTTGAAGGTCGGCGATCCGGTCGTGCACACCAGCCACGGCATCGGCCGCTACCTGGGGCTGGTCAACATCGACCTGGGCGACGGTCCGAGCGAGTTCCTGCATCTGGAGTACGCCGACAAGGCCACGCTCTACGTGCCGGTCGCGCAACTTCACCTGATCAGCCGCTACACCGGCGTCAGCGCGGAGGAAGCGCCGCTGCACAAGCTCGGCTCCGGCCAGTGGGACAAGGCCCGGCGCAAGGCGGCCGAGCAGGTCCGCGACACCGCCGCCGAACTGCTCAACCTCTACGCCCGCCGCGCCGCGCGCGAGGGCCATGCATTCCGCTACTCGCCGCACGACTACGAGGCCTTCGCCGCGAGCTTCGGTTTCGAGGAGACGCCCGACCAGCGCGCCGCGATCCACGCCGTGATCCAGGACATGATCAGCCCCAAGCCGATGGACCGGCTGGTCTGCGGCGACGTCGGCTTCGGCAAGACCGAGGTGGCGCTGCGCGCCGCCTTCGTCGCGGTGATGGGCGGCAAGCAGGTCGCGCTGCTGGCGCCGACCACGCTGCTGGCCGAGCAGCACTACCAGAACATCGCCGACCGCTTCGGCAAGTGGCCGGTCAAGGTCGCCGAGATGAGCCGCTTCCGCTCCGCCAAGGAGATCAAGGCGGCGATGGAAGGCCTGGCCGACGGCTCGATCGACATCGTGATCGGCACGCACAAGCTGCTGTCGGCCGATGTCAAGTTCATGCGCCTGGGCCTGCTCATCATCGACGAGGAACACCGTTTCGGCGTGCGCCACAAGGAGGCCATGAAGGCGATGCGCGCCGAGGTCGACGTGCTGACCCTGACCGCCACGCCGATCCCGCGCACGCTGGGCATGGCGCTGGAGGGCCTGCGCGACCTGAGCGTCATCGCCACCGCGCCGCAACGCCGCCTGGCCATCAAGACCTTCGTGCGCAGCGAGAGCAGCGGCACCATCCGCGAGGCGGTGCTGCGCGAGCTCAAGCGCGGCGGCCAGGTCTACTTCCTGCACAACGAGGTCGAGACGATCGAGAACCGCCGCATGAAGCTCGAGGAACTGCTGCCCGAGGCGCGCATCGTCGTCGCCCACGGCCAGATGCCCGAGCGCGAGCTGGAGCGCGTGATGCGCGAGTTCGTCGGCGGCAAGCACAACGTGCTGCTGTGCTCGACCATCATCGAGACCGGCATCGACGTGCCCAGCGCCAACACCATCGTCATCAGCCGCGCCGACAAGTTCGGCCTGGCGCAGTTGCACCAGCTGCGCGGGCGGGTGGGTCGCTCCCACCACCAGGCCTATGCCTACCTGATGGTCCCGGACGTCGAGGGCCTGACCAAGCAGGCCGCGCAGCGGCTGGAAGCGATCCAGGCGATGGAGGAACTCGGCTCGGGCTTCTACCTCGCGATGCACGACCTGGAGATCCGCGGCGCCGGCGAGATGCTCGGCGAGCACCAGAGCGGCAACATGATGGAGATCGGTTTCCAGCTCTACAACGAGATGTTGTCCGAGGCCGTGCGTTCGCTGAAGGCGGGTCGCGAGCCCGATCTGCTCAGCCCGCTGGCCGCGACCACCGAGATCAACCTGCATGCCCCCGCGCTGCTGCCGGACGCCTACTGCGGCGACGTGCACCAGCGGCTGTCGCTGTACAAGCGGCTGGCGACGGCGGACCGCGCCGAGCAGATCGACGCGATGCTCGAGGAGGTCACCGACCGCTTCGGCAAGCTGCCCGCGCAAGGCCAGACGCTGTTCGACACGCACCGCCTGCGCGTGCTGGCCAAGCCCTACGGCGTGATGAAGATCGACGCCGCGCCCAGCGTCATCAACATCAACTTCCGGCCCAACCCGCCGATCGATCCGATGCGGGTGATCGAGCTGGTGCAGAAGAACCGCAACATCAAGCTGGTCGGCAACGAGAAGCTGCGCATCGACAAGGCGCTCACCGATCCGAAGGACCGCGCGCAGGCCGTGCGCGAGGTGCTGCGGCTGCTCGGCGCGCCGGTGACGCAGCAGTGAGCGGCCACCACTGACTTGAACTGCTGGAAGGCGTCACGCAGTCCACGAATTCAGGCCAGTGCGCGAGAGGCAACATCTTCCTAGACTTCATCGCATCGAAGTTTCTGGAGTGATTCGATGCCCCATGTGATCGTCGACTTGAGGAATGCGCCCCTGCCCGCAAAAGTCAGGGAAATGAGCGAGGACGAAGACGACGGGTTCTACGAGATGATGGTGGCGGAGCGGGAGGCCCGACACCGCGGCCTGGAGAACATGCCCCGTTGCCTGGCCTGCCCGCACCTGCCGCAGGACGAGGTCGAGCCGGACCTCGACGACTTCTCGCTCACCCTGATCGAGATGCGGCGTCATCGGCGCGTGGCCTGCCATGCGCAAGGCGATTGCAACGATTGCCCCTATCTCCCGGAGAACTACGGCAAGCCCGTCCGCTTCCGGGTGCTGGGCGTGGACGACTGGGGCGACAACATGGCCGCCGAACAGATCCGGCGCGCGCGATTCCAGGATTGGGAGGCCCGCCATGCAGCCGACTAAGCCGCTGTTCATGTTCGACTCCAACATCGTGAGCGCCCTGGTCGAGCCCGAGGGGACCTTGCGTCGTGAACTCTGCGAACAACGCTTGCAGCAGCTCGACGGCGACCTCGCCATCAGCGTGGTCGTCGACGCGGAGGCCCGCGCGGGTTTCCGCAAGAGCATGTCGATCCGCAAGGAGGCTCGATTCCTTGAACTCAAGCGGCGCATGCGTGTCGAATACATCGATCGGGACCTCGAGATCGCCGAGATCTACGCGATCGAGCGGGCCGCACTGCTGCGCGCAGGGCTGCCCTTGTCAGAGCTCGACACCTTCATCGTCGCGCATGCGATTGCGCTCGGCGCCACGCTCGTGAGCAATGATCGGTCGATGTCACGCGTGGAACGGCTGAAGTTGGAGAACTGGCTGCTGCCGGAGCGAACGCGGGCGCGTCGCCATCCCGGTGTGGCCGAGCCGATGGCCGGCTACGCGGCGGGTCGCCGCTTCTGGCCGGCACAGGACCACCGCTCGCCGGCTGTCTGGATGGCGCATCCCGATCCGGCCTCGTACGTGCGTTCGCTGGCGCAATGATGCACGTCCCGGCCAGTGCGCTAAGCTCCCGCCCGTCCCCGCCGACTGCTCCAAGTGATCTTCGGCGGGGCTGTCCCATTCAAGACCGCGCCCGCATGACCTCCTCGTCGACCTCCCCGGCTCCGCTCTCCCCGCTCGTCCTGCAAGGCTTCACGCCGCCGCTGGCGCTGCGCGACTTCAAGCTCGCCGCGTTCGACATGGACTCGACGCTGATCGCCATCGAGTGCATCGACGAGATCGCCGCCGCCGCGGGCCGCAAGGCCGAGGTCGCCGCGATCACCGAGGCCGCCATGCGCGGCGAGATCACCGACTTCAAGGACAGCCTGCGCCGCCGCCTCGCGCTGCTCCAGGGCGTCGGCGAGGACGCGCTGGCGCAGGTGCTGCGGGATCGGCTCACCTTCAATCCCGGCGCGCGCGAGCTCTGCGCGGCGCTCAAGGCCGCGGGCCTGAAACTGGTGCTGGTCTCCGGCGGCTTCACCTACTTCACGCGCTTCGTCGCCGCCGAACTCGGCATGGACTTCGTTCGCAGCAACGCGTTGGAGATCGTCGACGGCCGCCTGACCGGCGGCCTCGTGATGCAGGACTGGGGCGACATCTGCGACGGCGAGGAGAAGCGCCGCATGATGCTGGACTGCGCCGGGCGCATCGGCGCGACGCCGGCGCAATGCATCGCCGTCGGCGACGGCGCCAACGACCTGCCGATGATGGGCGCCGCCGGGCTCTCCGTCGCGTATCACGCCAAACCCAAGGTGCGTGAGCAGGCGATGGTCGCGATCAACGACGGCGGCCTGGACCGACTCCTCGACATCCTGCGCTGACATGCCGCAGGTGCACCCCGACCACGGCCTCCAACAGCGAGGGCGCGCGTCGGATCACTCGGGTGACAAGATCGTGCCCCGACCCGGCCGGCCGGCGGGCGTCTCTATTCTCAATGACGCCCTGCCGCCACCCTTCCTTCTGAATCCCGTCAGTTCCGCCTCCGCGGTCACCGGCTTGCCGCGCCCCGCTGCCGGGGTGTCGAACCGATACCGTGTGAGCAGCTTCACGTTGCTGCCGCTCAGGTCGATGCCGGTCGCGCTTTCCGATTCGGCCCTGGCGGCATTCGTCCCGTCGTAGCGCTTGTCCTCAATGCTGAATCTCAGCGACAGCGGCCGATCGATCGACAGCGCGGCGGTCCACAGCGGACCCAGGACGACCGGAGTGGATGCGCCGGTCTTGATCTCGACCCGTCCGCCGGGCACCTCGGTCACACCCGACGCGCGAACCGCGTCCTGGATCTTGACCAAGCCGTAGTCGTTCACGGACTCCAATCTCCCTTGCTCGTCCAAGGTGGCGTGCGTGCCCTGGCCGATCCCGACGGTCCCCCGGCGGGCCCAGACCACGCCCCCCTGCGCCACCTCGCCAGCCCCCGCCAGGGTCAGCACGCCGCCCTGACGAATCCGGATCACGCCCTCGTTGGTGACCCGCCCGTACTGATCACGGGCCAGGTTCACCGGTGGAGCAGGTGATGTCATCTCGTCCGTCATCATCGCGGCCGCCACCAGTCCGGCCGCGTCGATCCGCGCCGTCCTGCCGATCAGGATCCCGTTCGGATTCAGCAGGTAGACACGGCCGTTGGCGTTCAGCGTGCCGTCGATGCGGCTGGGCAGGGAGTCTCCGACGACGCGATGGACGATGAAGGCCTCCGGCGACGGCTGCTGGATCTCGACGTGGTGGCCGGCGCCGACGCTGAACGCCGTCCAGTCGTACTTGGCGCTGGCGCTCCGCTGCAGGATCGTCATGCGGTTCCCGCTGCGCGAGACCTCCGCGACGCCTTGACGCAACTGTTCGCCCACAGGCAGCGTGGCGAGAACGGAACCGGCGACCACCCCGGCCTGGGTCAGAAGGACAACGACGCTCATGGCGAGCCATTCTGTGAAGCCTCGTCCTCGGCGCCAATGACCCACTCCGGCCATCGCCGGACCCGCGCTGGCTGGGCGACGGTCGTGCGTTCCCGCCATGCACCAGGAACCGCCGGGCAGGTGCGCCGACGCGGCATGGCCGTGGCGAGCTTGCGTCGCGCGCTTGAACTCGCTGGAACGCTCTTGAAGCGGCGCCCCTTCCCTGCGATGCTTACGGCGTACAGGGAGCAGCGATGCGAGAACAGCACGCGACCAGATCGGACGAGCAGGCCGACATCGACCACCTGCAGCGCGACGTGCTGGAAGCCGTCGCGCTCGGTCGCCCGCTGGCGGCGGTCATGGACCTGCTGTGCCGCGCCGTCGAGGCGCTCGCGCCGGAGGTGATCTGCTCCGTGCTGACGGTGGACAAGGACGGCCGCGTGCATCCGCTGGCCGCGCCCAGCCTGCCGGCCTCGTTCAGCGGCGCGCTGGAGGGCTTCCAGATCGGCCCGAAGGCCGGTTCCTGCGGCACCGCCGCCTGGCGCCGCCAGCCGGTCGAGGTGACCGACATCGCCTCCGATCCGCTGTGGGCCGATTTCCGCGAACTGGCGCTGTCCCACGGCCTGCAGGCTTGCTGGTCGACGCCCATCCTGCTCGGCGGCGACGGGGTCGTCGCGACCTTCGCGCTCTACTACCGCGAACCGCGCGCCGCCGCGCCCTTCCACCGCCGCATGGTGCAGGCCTGCACGCAGCTGTGCCAGATCGCCTTCATGCACGACCGCCACCAGCGCGAGATCGAACGCCTGGCCTACTTCGACGGCGTCACCGGCCTGCCCAACCGCACGCTGCTGGCCGACCGCGCCCGGCAGACGCTGATGCAGGCCGCGCGCACCGAGGCGCCGACGGCATTGCTGCTGCTCGACATCGACCGTTTCAAGACCGTCAACGACTCGCTCGGACACGCGGTCGGCGACCAGGTGCTGAAGCACATTTCCGCACGCCTGCTCGGCTCGCTGCGCGACGGCGACACGCTCGCGCGCCTGGGCGGCGACGAGTTCGTCGTGCTGCTGCCGGGCTGCTCCGCGGAGGACGCGATGCATGTCGCCGGCAAACTGCGCACCGCGCTCGAGGCGCCGCTCCCGCTGGACGGCAGCCACGCCCGGGTGCAGATGACGGCCAGCATCGGCGTCTGCGCGCATCCGCGGGACGGGGCCGATCTCGACCAGCTGCTGAAGAACGCCGACATCGCGATGTACGAGGCCAAGCGCGCCGGCCGCGACTGCGCCCGATTCTTCCTGCACGCCATGAACCAGGCGCTGGACGAGCGGCTCGAGATCGAAGCAGCCTTGCGCCACGCGCTGTCGAACCAGCTGCTGCAACTGCACTTCCAGCCCAAAGTGAGGCTGGCGGACCGCGCGCTGGTGGGCGTGGAGGCGCTGCTGCGCTGGCACGACGCCGAACGCGGCTGGGTGCGGCCGGACCGGTTCATCCCGGTCGCCGAGGAAAGCGGCCTGATCAATGCGCTGGACGCCTGGGTGCTGACGCAGGCCTGTGCGCAGCTGGCGGGCTGGCGGGCCGACGGGATCGCGGTGCCGGGGATCTCGGTCAACGTGTCGCCGCAGCGTTTCCATCAGGACGACGTCGCCGCGCACACGCGGGCGCTGCTCGCCAGGCACCAGCTCGCGGCGAGCGACCTGACGCTCGAAGTCACCGAACGCCTGATGCTGGACGACACCAGCCGCCCGCGCGAGCAACTGCAGCAGTTGCACGAGATGGGCGTGGGGGTGTCGGTGGACGACTTCGGCACCGGGTACTCCAGCCTGAGCTACCTGAAGCGCCTGCCGGTGACCGAGCTCAAGCTCGACAAGAGCTTCGTGCGCGACCTGGAACAGGATGCCGACGATCGCGCGTTGTCGAGCGCGGTGATCGGCATCGGGCGTTCGCTCGGCCTGGCCGTGGTCGCCGAAGGCGTGGAAACCGAAGGGCAGCGCGACATCCTCGTGGCGATGGGCTGCGACGCGGCGCAGGGCTGGCTGTTCGGGCGGCCGATGGCGGCCGGGGCGCTGGCGGGCTGGATCGCGGCACGGGCCGGGGCAAGCACCGGATGAACGCTCCGGCGTCGGCGGCGACTGACGCGCCTTCTCCCCCCAGGAATGTCCATGTCTCCGTTCCCGATCCCGTCATCGCAGATCGCGACGATCACCGTCGATGCGGCGCCTTCCGCGCCGTCCTCCCGGTTCGATGCGCCCAGTCCCGAGGCCCAGGCCCTTGCCCAAGCGTTGCGGGCATCCAAGGACCAACGGGCCGATCTGCGAGGCTTCGCCCCGGAGGCCCTGGACGAGCTCCTGCTCGTCGAGCTGAGCGACTGCCGTGACGCCCGCTTCGTGGCTCTCCCGGCGCACTGTTCGGTCGCGGCCATTCACAAGGTGCTGACAGGATTGCCTGAACTGGAGGGGGTGTTCTTCTGGTCGCCTCAAGGCGCGAGCCCGATCCGCCCCCTGCTCGGCCAGCGCCTGGCGACGGTCATCAGCGACCCGGCCAGCCTGTCGCGTTGTGTGGGGGCGGAATACGTCAAGCGGGTTGCATGCCATTTGCCGGAACTCGCCATCGACGCCTTGGTCGCGCAGGCGGCGCAGGCGGCGCAGGGCACGCGGCCGAGCTGCCCTCACCGACGCGTCCACGGGGCGGCGACCGTCGCTTGCGACTCCCGTCCGGTCTCCCCGGCCCCCCGGCCGCAACACGACAAGGGGGAGGCCGTCGACGCCGACGATGCGAGTCAGGCGCACGATGCCTGGGGGCGCCGGGCCATGTCCCGCCCAGGCCGGATGCAGCGACTCTGGCATTCCGTCGAACACCTCTTCCACCGACGGCCGCCCTTGCCTCTGCGCCAGTCCCGTCCGGGGTGAACCGGACGCCGGGGCTCCCGTCCCGACGACGCCCTCAACCGGCCGCGTGCACAGCCTTGGGCGTGACGACGAGGCCGTCCTCGTCGGCGTAGAGCCAGTCGCCCGGGCGTATCCAGACGCCGTCGATCTGGACGGGCAGGTCCGCGAGGCCCTGGTCCCGGCGCTCGGTCGGCATCGGCACATGGCCCAGCGCGAAGATCCCGACGGCGGCCGCTCGCAGTTCCTCCAGATCCCGCACCGCGCCATGGACCAGCACGCCGGCCCAGCCGTTCTTTGCCGCGCTGACGGCCAGGTTGCCGCCGACCAGCGAGCGCCGCAGCGAGCCGCCGCCGTCGACAACGAGCACCCGCCCGCCGCCGAAGCTCTCGACGGCCGCCTTGACCTGCGAGTTGTCGTCCAGGCATCGCACCGTCGCCACCGGGCCGGCGAAGCGCGCATGGCCGCCGTAGCTTCTATACCGGCTGCCCGGCAGCCAGCGCGTGTCGCCGCTGGTGTCGGCCTTCAGCGAATCGCAGAGGTCGCAGGTCGAGAAACGGATCGCGGCGCGGGTCGAGGCGCTGGGGCTGGTCATCGGCTCATTCCTCCGGATCGTTCAGGATCTCGATGCGTTCGCCATTGAACTCCACCACCTGGCCGGCGCGGATCTTGGCCGTCTTGCGCAGATCGACCTGGCCGTCGACGCGCACCTGGCCCTCGGAAATGAAGTGCCGGGCCTCGCCGCCGCTGCTCGCCAGCGAGGTGGCCTTGAGCAGCTTGTCGAGTTCGATGTATTCGCCGCGCAGGGCGAAAGGGATGGGTTCAGACATGCCTCGATTCTCCGTCAGCCGGCGCGGCGCTTGAGCGCCGCTTCACGGATGCTGCTGAGCGTCGCGCGCGATGTGGAGATCTCCACCGGGAGCTTTAGGTGGATCAGCGTCGGCACCTGCGATGAGAGCGCCTGACGCAGCGCGGGCTCGACCTCCTCGGTGCGGGCCGCGGTGAAGGCCAGCCAGCCGTAGGCCCGCGCCAGCGCGGCGAAATCCGGGTTGTGCAGGTCGCTGCCGCTGACCCGGCCGGGGTATTCGCGCTCCTGGTGCATGCGGATGGTGCCGTAGCTGCCGTTGTCGACGACCAGGCAGATCAGCCGGCGCGCGCCGTGCGCCATCGCGGTGGACATCTCCTGACCGGTCATCAGGAAATCGCCGTCGCCGGCGATGTTGACGACCCAGCGCTCGCGCTGCAGCAGCGCCGCCGCGACGGCCGCCGGAAAGCCATAACCCATCGCCCCGCTGGTGGGCGCGAGCTGGGTCCGACCGCCCTGATGCAGCGCGGTGTAGCGATGGAAGCGGTGCAGCCAGCCGCTGTAGTTGCCGGCGCCGTTGGTGAAGATGGTCTCGGCGGGCAGCAGGCGGTCCAGCAGGTGCATGACCTCGGCCAGATCCATGGGACCGACCGGCAGCGCCTGCTGGTTGCGCTGGTAGTCGGCATGCGCGTCGTGCGCCCACTGCCGCCAGGGCAGTTCCTCCTGGTCCGCCGGCGGGCGCAACTGCTGAAGCGCCAGCGCGGCGCCGCTCATGCTGGCCTGGATCATCTGGTCCGCGGCATAGACGCGACCCAGTTCCTCGGACCCGGCGTGGATATGCACCAGCTGCTGCGCGGGCCGGGGCGCCTTCAGCAGCGTGTAGCCGCCGGTGGTCATCTCGCCCAGGCGCGGACCGATCGCGATGATGAGGTCCGCTTCGCCGATGCGCTTCGCGAGCGCGGGATTGATGCCGATGCCGACGTCGCCGGCGTACAGCGGGTCGCGGTTGTCGTAGAGATCCTGGAAACGGAAGGCGCAGCCGACCGGCACCTGCCAGGCATGGGCGAAGTCCTGCAGCGCGGCGCAGGCCTCGGCGGTCCAGCCGCCGCCGCCGGCGATGACGAAGGGCCGCTGCGCGCCTTCGAGCCGCGCCTGCAACTCCACGAGGTCCGCCGGCGCCGGCCACGCGACCGCAGGCCTGGCGCGCGGCAGCACCGGCGCGTCGGTGGGTTGCGTCAGCATGTCCTCCGGCAGCACCAGCACCACCGGGCCGGGCCGCCCCTGCATCGCGGTGTGGAAGGCGCGCGCGACGTATTCGGGCAGGCGATGCGGGTCGTGCACCTCGCCGACCCACTTGGCCATGCCCAGCGTGCCGGGGCCGAACATCTGGCGGTAATCGACTTCCTGGAAGGCTTCGCGATCGCGCTGGTCGGACGCCACCTGCCCGATGAACAGGATCATCGGCGTCGAGTCCTGGAAGGCGGTGTGCAGGCCGATGCTGGCGTTGGTGGCGCCGGGGCCGCGGGTGACGAAGCACACGCCGGGGCGGCCGGTCAGCTTGCCCTGGGCATCGGCCATGAAGGCGGCGCCGCCTTCCTGTCGGCAGCCGATGAAGCGGATGCGCTCGCGGTGTTCATGGAAGCCGTCGAGGACGGCAAGGTAGCTTTCCCCCGGCACTCCGAAGACCTCGCTGATGCCCTGCTCGATCAGGGCCTCGACGAGGACGTGCCCGGCGGGGCGGCTCACGGTGCGGTGGTGATCCATGACGGACGACTGTAGCGAGCGGCCCCGCCATTGCAAGCGGGCCGGATGTCCCCTGTTGCGGCGCGGATGCGACTTGCGCTGCAGGAGCGGCTGGGGGTCAAGTGTTGCCCGGGCTACTTCCTTGGTTCGAGCACACGCTCGAGCGCCGCGGCGAACTTGCTGGCGGCTGCCGAATGGACGCTGTCCGGCAGTGGTTCAGTCTTCGGTGACGCGGTCCGCAGGATAGCGATCAGGCGTACCGTCGGGACTGAGAACAGCGCGGGCATGACGCCCGCGACGCCGTGCCAGACCGCGTAGACCGCGGACGACCACAGATTCCAGTCATCCGGCACCTCGAATGACTTCCCCCTGAAGGGTGTCAGCGCTTCCCCTGCCGCACCAGGCTCGCCGCTCCGATGCCCAGCAGCAGCGCGAAGGACGCGCCGAAGAAGACGGCGTTGTTCCAATGACGGTCCATCAGCGCGCCGAAGATCGGCGCCGCCACCGCGAAGCCGGTATCCAGTCCCGAGTACACCGTGCCGTACACGCGGCCGGTCGCTCCGGGCGGCGCGGCGCGCTTGATCAGCATGTCGCGCGACGGTCCGGCCAGGCCGGTGCCGAAGCCCGCCGTCGCGGCGGCGACCAGCGCCACCGTCGCCGGCAGCCAGCCGGTGCCCGTCAGCGCCAGCAGCGCCGCGGCGACGAACATCGCGCCGGCGATGTTGCGCTCCAGGTTCTGTGACTTCGCCACCAGGAAGCCGCCCACGATCATCCCCGCCGCGCCCGCCAGCATGTAGCCGGTCACGACGAAGGCGGTGCTCGCCAGGCTCACGCCGTACATCGCCGACAGCGCCGGCGACGCGAAGCTCTGGATCGCGCTCAGCGCCGAGGTCGTGAAGAAGAAGAACGAAAAGCACAGCCACACCGAGGGCAGCTTCAGGAATGCCATCGGATGCTCGTCGACCGGCGCCTTGGCCGCGCCGGCCTTTTCATGGCCCCAGGATCCCTGCGTGTCGTCGATCGCGTCGCGCTTGAAGACCAGCAGCGCGATCACGAACAGCGCCCAGACCGCCGTCGCCACGTAGCCCAGGCGCCAATTGCCGGTCGCCTGGTGCATCCAGATCAGCAGCACCGGCGCCGCGGCCCAGCCCAGGTTGCCGGTGATGCCGTGCACCGAGAAAGCATGGCCCAGCCGCTGCTGCGACACGCGCTTGTTCAGGATGGTGAAGTCCACCGGATGGAAGGGCGAGTTGCCCAGTCCCGCCAGCGCGGCGGCCAGTGCCAGCCCGGCGAAGCCCTGCGCCGTGCCCGCCGCCAACGAGGCCAGCACGAAGCAGCTGAGCGCCGCGAACAGCACCGGCCGCGCGCCCGTCTTGTCGACCAGGAAGCCCGACAGCGCCTGACCCACCCCCGAGATCACGAAGAAGATCGTCACCAGCAGGCCGAGCTCCGAATAGCTCAGCCCGAACTCCCGCATGAACACCGGGAACAGCGGCGGCAGCAGCATGTGGAAGAAATGCGAGGTGCCGTGCGCCAGACCGATCAGGCTGATGGTCTGGATGTCTCGTGTCCTGCTCTGGGCGGCGCTCTGTCCGGGGCTCGTCGACAGGCCGGCCGCGTCGGCGGTGGTGGTGGCGGTGTTCATGGACGGGATGGTGACAGGGCCTTCACGTCGGAATTACGATAGGCAGACAAGTTCTGTCGAGTTTCCGCCATGAGCCCTTCGACGCCTAGGCCGACCCCCACGCCGAGCCCGCCCGCCAAGCCCCCTCCGACACCGCATCCGACGCCGACGCTCACGCGGCGCGCCAGCCTGCCGCCGCTCGATCCGCGCCGCTACGCGCCCAGCGCCGCCCGGCCGGTGCGCGCCAAGTCGCGCAGCCTGGACGGCTTCATGGACATCCAGGCCCATCTCCACACCTGGGGTCAGTTCGTCTTCTCCGTGACCGGCGTGGTCCGAGTCAGCACCGACCGGGCGACCTTCCTGGTGCCGCCCTCGCGCGGCGTGTGGATCCCTGCCGGCGTCGTCCACGCCGTGACCGCCGTCGAGCGCTGCGAACTGCGCACGCTCTACCTGCGGGATCCGCCCGACGAGGGCGAGATCTGGGCGGAGAACCGCGTCCTCGAGGTCTCTCCGCTGCTGCGGGAACTGGCGGTGCAGCTCGCACGGGACGAGGTCGAGCCCGCAGAGACGATGGCGATACCCGTCGCCGAGCCCGTGGCCGTGGCCGACCGCGAAGGCTGGATCGGCAAGCTCATCCTCGACGAGATCCGCCGCGCGCCCAGCCTGCAGCTCGGCGTCGCGCTGCCCACCGACAAGCGCCTGCGCCGCCTCTGCGAGGCCGTGCTGGCCGAGCCGATGCGCCATGCCAGCCTGGACGACTGGGCGGCCGAGGTCGGCGCGAGCGCGCGCACCGTGTCGCGCCTGTTCCGCCAGGAACTGGGCAGCAGCTACGCGCAATGGCGCCAGCAGGCGCTGCTGGCCGAGGCGCTCCGCCTGGCCGCGCATCGCAAGCCGATGCAGGTCATCGCCGCCGAGCTCGGCTATGCCAGCGCGAGCGCCTTCACCGCGATGGTCACGCGGACGGTCGGCATGCCGCCGAGCCGGTTTTTCGGCCAGACCTAGAATTCCGACCCTATGGAACAGGTTCTCTACGACTTCGCCCGCCAGGATGCGGACGGCGCCACCTGCACCGCCCATGCGTGGGCCAAGGTGCCGGCACCGTTGACGCCCAGCCAGCGCTCGCAACTCAAGGCGCGTGCCGCCGAACTCCTCAAGGCCAAGGGGGCGGTGCTCGTCGCCCATTACTACGTCGACGGCGACCTGCAGGACCTCGCGCAGGAAAGCGGCGGCATCGTGTCGGACTCGCTGGAGATGGCGCGCTTCGGCCGCGATCACGCGGCGCAGACGCTGGTCGTCGCCGGCGTGAAGTTCATGGGCGAAAGCGCCAAGATCCTCAGCCCCGAAAAACGCGTGCTGATGCCCGACCTGGACGCGACCTGCTCGCTGGACCTGGGCTGTCCGGCCGACGACTTCGCCGCGTTCTGCGACGCGCATCCGGACCGCACCGTCGTCGTCTACGCCAACACGAGCGCCGCGGTGAAGGCGCGGGCGGACTGGATGGTCACCAGCTCCTGCGCGCTGGAGATCGTCAGCGAGCTCAAGGCCCGCGGCGAGAAGATCCTGTGGGCGCCCGACCGCCACCTGGGCCGCTACATCCAGGAGCAGACCGGCGCCGACATGCTGATGTGGAACGGTGCCTGCATCGTCCACGACGAGTTCAAGGGCCTGGAGCTCGAGCTGCTGCGCGAGCAGCATCCGGACGCGATGATCCTCGTGCACCCGGAGTCGCCGGCCTCGGTGGTCGCGCAGGCGGACGTTGTGGGATCGACCTCCGCGCTGATCAAGGCCGTGGTCGAGGGCACGGCACGTGAGTATGTCGTCGCCACGGACAACGGCATCCTGCATGCGATGCGTCAGATGGCGCCCGGCAAGGTGCTGATCGAGGCGCCGACGGCGGGCAACAGCGCGACCTGCAAGAGCTGCGCGCACTGCCCGTGGATGGCGATGAACGGCCTGCAGGGGCTGGTCGACTGCCTGGAACGCGGCACCGGCGAGATCCTCGTCGACGAGGCGATCCGGGTCGAAGCGAAGTCGTGCATCGACCGCATGCTGGACTTCACCGCGAAGCTGAAGGCGAAGAAGGCGGCGGAAGCTGGCGCCATGGTGCGGGGCATCGGGGCGGCCTGACCGTCCTTCGACGGCCGCTGGCCCTCACCTCCCGCCCTCTCCCGCGGTGCGGGAGAGGGAGCCGGAAGGAGGCCCCGCGCGAACGAGTGTCCGCGGGGCTTTTCAATTGCGTGAGCGTCGGCCTATGCTGTGGCCATCAGTTGCCCACGGCAGGACGTGCACATGGACTTCACCTCGCTCTACAACCATCACGAACGCGAAGTGTTTGCCGCGGTGATGGAGACCGCGCCGCAGTTCCCCGAGATTCACCGCGAGGCCGAGCTGCTGGCCGACGTGGCCTGCGTGGCGCTGAACCGCCTCCCGCCGCGCTACATCCGCCATGCCGTCGACTACTCGTTCTACCTGACCGAGCAGGAGCGTCTGGACGTCGACGCTGCGATCAAGGAAGCCGTCAGCTACGCCTACAACTTCGTGCAGGCGCGCAGCGTCCTTCGCACCAAGCAGCGTTAACCGAAGAAAGCGCAGTCCACTGGCCTCACTGGGGCCGGAATGGGGCTTGGGGTTCGCGGACGCGAGGCCCCATGCCCCGTGGAGAGCCCGCGCTTGAGGGTGGCAGGCTTCTTGGCAGTCAGCGCGTATTCCCGTTGCGCACCAGCACGGTCGGCAGGCTTGCCGGCAGCGTGCGCGGATAGTCGCGGCTGTAGTGCAGCCCGCGGCTTTCATGCCGCAGCAGCGCTGATCTCACGATCAGTTCCGCGCAATCGACCAGGTTGCGCAATTCCAGCAAGTCGCGGCTGACGCGGAAATTGGCGTAGTAGTCGTCGATCTCCGCGCGCAGCAGGTCGATGCGATGCAGCGCGCGTTCCAGTCGCTTGGTCGTCCGCACGATGCCGACGTAGTTCCACATCAGCGAGCGCAGCTCGTCCCAGTTGTGGGCGATGACGACCTGCTCGTCCGCGTCCTCGACCTGGCTTTCGTCCCAGGCTGGCAGCGGCGCGGGCGGGAGCACGTCCTGAGACAGGATGTCGGAGGCGCAGCCGCGCCCCAGCACCACGCATTCCAGCAGCGAATTGCTCGCCAGCCGGTTGGCGCCGTGCAGCCCGGTGTGGGCGGTCTCGCCGACGGCGTACAGCCCCGGCAGATCGGCGCGGCCCTGCAGGTCCGACACCACGCCGCCGCAGGTGAAGTGCACCGCCGGCACGACCGGGATCGGCTGTCGTGCGATGTCGATGCCCAGCGCGAGGCAACGCGCGTGGACCGTCGGGAAGTGTTCCTTCAGGAACGCTTCGCCGAGGTGCGTGGCGTCCAGCCACACGTGGTCGAGGCCGTGTTTCTTCATCTCGAAGTCGATCGCACGGGCGACCACGTCGCGCGGCGCGAGTTCGAGCCGCTCGTCGTGCGCCGCCATGAAACGCGTGCCGTCCGGCAGCTTCAGATGACCGCCCTCCCCGCGCAGCGCCTCCGTGATCAGGAAGCTGCGTTCCTGCGGGTGGTAGAGGCAGGTCGGATGGAACTGGATGAACTCCATGTTGGCGATGCGGCAGCCCGCGCGCCAGGCCATGGCGATGCCGTCGCCGGTGGAGGTGTCCGGATTGGTCGTGTAGCGGTAGACCTTGCCGGCGCCGCCGGTGGCCATCACCACGGCGCGCGCCGCGATCGCGTCGACGCGCTGCGCGTCCATGTCCAGCGCGTAGATGCCGTAGCAGCGAGACGGTTCCTCGCGCTGCACGTGGCGCGAGGTGATCAGGTCCAGCGCCATCCAGCGCTGACGCAGCTGGATGTTGGGATGGGCCTGCGCCTTCGCCAGCAACGCGTCGTGGATCGCCTTGCCGGTCGCGTCGGCGGCGTGGGCGATGCGGCGCACCGCATGCCCGCCCTCGCGGGTCAGGTGCAGCCCGAGCGGCCCCTGCTCGTCGAGCGTGAACGGCACGCCCTGCGCCACCAGCCAGCCGACCGCGTCGGCGCTGCGTTCGGCGATGTAGCGGGCCGTGCCCTCGTCGACGAGGCCGGCACCGGCTTCCTGCGTGTCGCGGACGTGGCTCTCGATGCTGTCGTCCGAACCGAGCACGCCGACGATCCCGCCCTGCGCCCAGGCGGTGGCGGCCTCGTTGAGCTCGCGCTTGGCCAGCACGATCACCGGTACGCGGTCGGCGAGGTGAAGCGCCACGGTCAATCCGGCCAGGCCGGCACCCACGATCACCACCGGCGCCAGCGCGGCGTCGGTCCGAACAGCTGCTGTCATCGTCATCGCCCGGTCATCGGGGCGTCATCGCTTGGGAAGCCGGGATTCTAAGGACCGAACGGGAACAGCCGGTTTCGTCCGCGCGGAGGCCCCCGAGACGCCGCCCCCGTCTTCGCGACGCGACGCGAGATCGTCCCGTCGCAGCAGCGACGGTGGCAGGCGCTCGTGCTTGTTCCAGTTGGCGCGGAAGGCCTGCACGCTGCTGTAGCCGCAGGAGGCGGCGATGTTCTCGAGCGACAGCCGCGAACTGGTCATCAACCGCCGCGCCAGGTCCATGCGCAGCGCGATCTGGTACTGCTTGATGCTCACCCCCGTCTCGGCGAGGAACAACCGGGCCAGGTGGCGCTCGCTCAGGCCGGCCTGGGCGGCCAGTTCCCCGATCGTGACGCCGGCGTGCAGGCGCGCGGCGATCGCATCCTGGATCGCGTGGATGCGCTGGTTGCCGTGGGCGCGATGGCGCGTCGCGGCGGACAGCTCGGGATCGGCGCCGAAGCGGCGGAAGTTCACCACGTTCTCCCGCGCGACCTGGATCGCCACGTCCTCGCCGAAGGCCTGCGACACCAGGTGCAGCGCCAGGTCGATGCCGGAGGTCACCCCGGCGGAGGTCAACAGGTCGCCGTCCTCGACGAACACGCGGTTCTCCAGCACCGTCGCCGTGGGGCTGGCCGCGCGCAGCCGCGCGATGAAGCGGTGATGCGTGGTGCACAGGCGGCCGTCGAGCAGTCCCGCCTCGGCCAGCAGAAAGGTACCGGAGCAGACGCCGCAGATCCGCAGCCCGTCGGGCCGCTCGCGGCCCAGCCGGGCCAGCCAGTCGACCGACTTCCGCCATGCCGACGAGCGCACCAGCGCCGGCGTCAGCTTGGCTCCGATGACGAACAGCACCGCCTCCGGCGGCAACGTGCGCGGCAGCGGGCGGATATCGGTCAACGTCAAAGGCTGGAAGGCGCCGACCGACACCTCCGGTCCGATGCAGCTCAGGTCGACCGATCCGGCCCCCACCTCGCCGACGGAATGGATGACCTGCAGCGGACCCGCCAGGTCCAGCAGGTGGGTCGAGGGGACCATCAGGAAATACACGTTCTTCATCGCACGGTCTTCATCGGGGTGGCGTCATCGCATGGCTTCATCGCAGGCGTGTCACCGCAGGCGTGTCACCGCGGGCGCGTCATCGCAGGCGCGTCATCGCAGGTGCTTCCTCGCCGGCAGCGGCACGGGAGCGGTTCCTCGGGATTTCCACTCCCCGATGATGTCCGATTTCTTGTCCTTCTGAGCGCGTTTGTTGCTGTGCAGCACCCGAGGCCCTGGTTAATCTGAGCTGAACAACAGATGACCGGGGAGGAGGACCATGAGGTCACCGCATGCAGGCGCCGCCAGCCACCACTGGCCCGATCAGATCGATGATCGCGTGGCCGCGGATGTGATCATTCTTCTGAACAGCACCGTCGCCGACGGCGGCACGCTGGGATACGAGCATGTCCTGACCCCCCATCAGCAAGTCCAGTTTATTGCTGGCCTGCGCGACGGCATCGCCTCCGGCCGCACCCACCTGCTGCTGGGCCGCGTCGACGGCCGCCCGGCCTTCATGGTGCTGCTGCACCTCAACGGGATGGCGAACTGCCGCCATCGGGCCGAGCTGGCCAAAGGCGTCGTGCACCCCGACTTCCGCGGTCTGCACCTGGTGCAGCTCGCCTTCCGGGAGATCGTGCGGCTCGCCGAACGGCTGGCCGTCGAGCAGCTGGTGCTCGACGTGCGCGAGCACACCCGCGCCCATCGCCTGTGGGAACTCTTCGGCTTCGAGACCTACGGCGTGCTGGAGGACTACGCCCGCGTCGGCGGCGCGGTCCACCGCGGTCATTTCATGGCGCAGGCGGTGAGATCGCTGCGTCGGCGCGTCGACGCCCCCATCGCTCATTGACTCCGAGAGGACCTTCCCATGCCGCAATCCAAGGCCGCCTTCAAGGCGCAATTGCGCTCGCTGCTGAACAGCCATCTGACGATGGCGCATCCCATCTTCGACCGGCTGATGGACCCGCAGGCCAAGGACCTGGTCCTGCTGCGCCAGGTCGCGCTGCAGGGTTATCAGCTGACGAAGCACTTCCTCGACTACGTCGAGCACCTGTTCTTCCACTGCCCCTTGCCGACGTTCAAGCGCGGTCTGCTGATCAACGTCTACGAGGAAGAGACGGGCCGGCTGTCGAAGACCGACAACCATGTGGTGCTGATGCAGAACTTCATCCGCGCGCTCGGGATCAGCGATGAGGAGCGCGACGCGGCCCGGCCGCTGCCCGCCACGCAGGACCTGATCGACTACCGGCTGCACGCGGTGCGCGGCCGCGGCAGTTATCACATCGGCGCCGCCGCCGTGATGATCGCCAGCGAGGGACAGAACCTGGAGGTCAAGGCGGGCGAGGCGCGCCACGAACTGCTGGGCAAGGTCTACGGCCTGAAGGAGGAGGACCTGCTGTTCTTCTCGGTCCACCAGGCCGAGGACGTGGGCCACGTCGAACAGGGACTGAACCTGGTGACCGAACTGTGCGACACGGACCGCCTGCAGCAGGAGGCGCTGCACGCGGTCGACCACACCTGCCGGCTGTTCTACGCCATGTACGACGGCATGTACCTCGCGTACTGCCGCCCCGCCGCACGTCGCAGCGCCCCCGGGGTGGCGGCATGACGTCGGGCGTGACTTCGGGCGCCTCGTCGCGCCGCCTCGTCCACGGCCTGGTGGCGGTGGGTTTCCTGGTGATGTTCTTCTCCACCAGCGTCAAGAGCGTCTACCAGGTCTACTTCGCCGATCTGGCGACCCATTTCGGACGCGGACGTGCCGACTTCGCCTGGTCGGGCTCGGTGTTCATGCTGGTCACCGGACTGGTGTCGCCGCTGGTGGGCGCCTTGAGCGACCGCCACGGCCCGCTGCGCACCGTGGTCATCGGCTGCCTGACCGCCGGCGCCGCGCTCGCGGGCACCAGCCTGTTCGACGGGTCGCTGCCGGTCTTCGTGCTCGGCTACGGACTGCTCGCCGCCTTCGGCCTGGCGGCCATGACCTACGTGCCGATGGGCGTGCTGGTCGACCGACTCTTCGAGCAGAAGAAATCCGGCCTGGCCTTCGCGGTGGTCACCAACGGCACCTCGATCAGCTTCATCGTGCTGTCGCCCTTCTGGCTGTGGCTCGCGCCCAAGGCGTCGTGGGAGATGACCTTCCTGCTGACCGGCGCCTTCCTGGCGGTGCCGCTGGCCGGTCTGGCGTGGTTCGCCGCGGCGAAGGCCAGGGCGGCAGGACTGGACGACGCCCAGGTCCCGCTCCCGCCGGCAGGCGCGAAGGCCGAAGGGACAGACGCGTCGCATGCGCCGCCACCCCGCGCCTGGTCCGTGCTGCGGCGCGACAGCGGCTTCTACGCGCTGGCGATCGGCTTCATGGGCTGCGGCGCCACCATGGCCTTCATCGACGTCCATCTGGTCGCGTTCTGGCAGGACCACTCGACGCCGCGCGGTCTCATGGGCGTCAGCCTGAGCTTGCTCGGCGTGCTGGAACTGATCAGCGGCCTGCTCACCGGCTGGCTGGCGATCCGGCTGCCCCAGCGCGCGCTGCTGGGCGCGTTCTACCTGCTGCGATCCTGCGCCGTACTGCTGCTGCTCGGGGCCTCGGAAGACCTGCGCACCCTGGGCTTCGCCGTCCTGTTCGGCGCGACCTACCTGGGCACGGTGGTGCTGACCTCGATGTTCTGCCTGGCGCGTTACGGCGCGGCGATCAAGGGCCGGGCGTTCGGCTACCTTTTCCTGGCGCATCAGCTCGGCGGCTTCGCCTCGGTGCAGCTGGGCGCGCTCAGCCACGACCTGTGGGGCAGTTATCAGCCCTACATCGTCGGTCTGGCGGCGCTGACCGCGCTCGGCGGCCTGACGAGCTGGCTGTTCCTGCGCGATCCGCGCGGCGAGGCGGCCCCGCGCCCGGCGCTGCAGGCCCATCCGACCGCCTGACGGGTCCGCCTTCGAACGGAAGCTTTCCATGGACTACCACCCCTACACCGCGGCCATCCGCACCGCCCAGTTCCACGACCTGAGCGACGCCCACTGCGAGCCGGTCGCGATGACCTCCGCCTATGTCTTCAAGTCGGCGGCGGACGCGGCGCGCAAGTTCAGCGGCGCGGCCTCGGGCCATGTCTACTCGCGCTTCTCCAATCCGACCGTGCAGGCGTTCGAGCGACGCATCGCGGCGATGGAGCGCGCCGAGGCGGCCGTCGCCTTCGCCTCCGGCATGGCGGCGATCGTGGCCATGGCGCAGGCCTGGATCACCCTCGGCAGGAACATCGTCTGTTCCCGCGATGTCTTCGGCACGACGCTGACGGCCTTCCGGCACCATTTCGGCAAGCTGGGCGTCGAGGTGCGCGTCGTCGACCTGACCGACCTGGCGCAGTGGCACGCCGCCATCGACGATCGCACCGCGTTCGCCTTCATGGAAACACCGTCCAACCCGCTGCAGCACGTCGGCGACATCGAGGCCGTCGCGCGACTCGCCCACGCGCGCGGCGCGCTGCTGGCCGTGGACAACTCGCTGCTGACGCCCTACCAGCAGCGCCCGCTGGACCTGGGCGCGGACGTCGTCATCCATTCCGCCGGGAAGTACATGGACGGCCATGGCCGGGTGGTGGCGGGTGTCGCCGTCGGCGCCGAGCGCCTGATGGCCGACCTGCGCGGCGTGCTGCGTGTCACCGGGGCCGCGCTGGGCGCGATGGACGCCTGGCTGCTGCTCAAGAGCCTGGAGACCCTGCACCTGCGGATGGCGGCGACCTCCGCCAACGCGCTGCAGCTGGCGCGCTGGCTCAAGGCGTCCCCGAAAGCGGTCGACGTGATCTACACCGGCCTGGCGACGCACCCGCAGCACGCGCTCGCGGTGTCCCAGCAGTCCGGCTACGGCGGCGTGGTGGGTTTCCGGGTCCCGGGCGGCCGCCTGGGTGCCTGGTCGGTGGTGGACAGGCTGCGGCTGGTTTCCATCGCCACCAGCATCGGCGACACGCGCAGCATGATCACCCATCCCGCGTCCACCACGCACGGCAAGCTGTCGGCGGAGGAACGCGGGCAGGCCGGCATCGGCGAGGACCTGCTGCGGCTGTCGGTCGGCCTGGAGAACGTCTCCGACCTGATGGAGGACCTGGACCTGGCGATGGCCGGCCTGCCCGATCACGAGCCGGCCGCCGGGCCGCTGCACGATGCTCTGGCCCTGGGCTGAACGGTGATGACGGACGCGATCCTGCACGGCGCGTTGACCGCGCTGTTCATGCTCGGCGTCGGCGCGCCTTTCCTCATCCTGGCCTGCCGCCCGCAGCGCCGGCGGGCGCGGGCGCTCCGCGTCGGCCTGGGCCTGCTGGTCATGGCGGCATCGCTGGCGTCAGATCCGCTGTCCGTCGCGTTGCTGCACGTGGACGGGGTGATGGCCATGGCCGGATGCGGCTGAGAGGTTCCGGAGCGGCTCCTGGGCCCACCCAGGCGCTCCCCGGGCGTGTCAGAACAAGGGCTTCTCACCCCCGAGCACGCGCAGGTCGTCGAGCAGCTTCAGCTGCTCATGGGCCTTGTCGTAGAAACCGTCCGCGCCGTGCTTCTCGCACAGCGTGCGGTAGAAGTCGGGATCGCGGCTGCTGAGCACCCACAGCTTGCCGACATAGCCGCCCGCCCGGGCGCGGCGCAGCACGTGCATGCCGGAACCGACCTGCAGGTTCAGGTCGAGCAGCACCACGTCCGGCTTGAGCACGGCAATCGCCTGGACGGCGTCTTCCTCGCTGTCGGCATAACCCACCACTTCCACGAAATCGAGTCCCTCGAACAATCGCAGGAACTGCTCGCGAACAAACTCGGAATCCTCGACGAGCAAGACGCGCATGCCCTTCCCTTCCTCTCACTGAATCGTTCGCAGCATTCTGGCGCGGCGCCGAATCACGTGCAGGCGTCAGGGACGTCGACTTCGCAACGGAGCGTAAATCCCGGGCTTGCGGCGTGCGCTGTGCGCGCCGGATTCAGACCACCACGGCGATGGCCGTGCAGACGCCGCCGAGGCCGGCGGCCGACGCGAGGAAAGTGACGTCGCGGCGCTCGCTGCCGCCTTTCCAGGCCATCAGTGCGACGAGGGCCAGGGTGCCGGTGAACAGCAGACCGGCGATGACGGGAGTAGTGAGAAAGTCCAAGGCAGTTCGATGTGGGGTCAACGGGGGCCTCAGTGTGGGCGGCTCGCGCACGCGGCTCAAGGTCGAACTTCCTTGCCCGGGATTCGGCTTTGCCGATCCCGCGAAGGCCGTCCGCCACGCGGATCGCCTCAGGCGGTGGTGATCGTCTTCGGTTCCAGGAAGGCCTCCATGCCCATCACGCCGAACTCCCGGCCCACGCCCGACTGCTTGACGCCGCCGAACGGCGCCAGCAGGTCCGGCGCGACACGGTTGATCAGCACCGTGCCCGCCTGCAATCGCGCGGCCACGCGTCGCGCGCGATCCGCATCGGCGGAGAACACGTAGGCCTGCAGCCCATACGGCGAGTCGTTGGCCACCGTGATCGCCTCGTCCTCCGAATCCACCGGAAGCACTGACAGCACGGGGCCGAAGATCTCCTCGCGCGCGATGTCCATGTCGTTGCGGACGTCGGCGAAGACCGTCGGCCGCACGAACCAGCCGCGATCGCGTCCATCCGGCCGCCCTTCTCCGCCAGCGATCAGCGTCGCGCCCTGGTCGAGGCCGCGTCGGATGAAGTGCTGGATGCGCTCGTACTGCGCGCGACTGACCATCGGACCGATCGTCGTCGCCGGATCGCGCGGATCGCCGACGCGCATCGCGGCGACGGCGGAACGGATCCGCTCCACGACCTCAGGCATCCGGGCACGCGGCACCAGCAGGCGGGTGCCGGCCACGCAGGCCTGCCCGCTGTTCATGAAGGCCGCCGCCAGCGCGAGGGGGAGCACCGCCTCGAGGTCCGCGTCGTCGAGCAGCAGCGAGGCCGACTTGCCCGTCAAGGCCAGGCTCACGCGCTTCATCGAGTCGACGGCGCCGCGCGCGATCAGCTTGCCGGTCGGCGTCGAGCCGGTGAACGACAGCTTGGCAACGCCCGGATGCGTGCCGATCTCGGCGCCGACATCAACACCGCGGCCGGTCACGATGTTGACGACACCCGGCGGCAGATCCGCCGCGTGGATCGCGCGAGCGACGACATGCGCCTGCCACGGACTCAGTTCGCTGGGCTTGATCACCGTCGCGCAGCCGGCGGCGACGGCGGCCGCGAGCTTGCTGGCCATCGTGCCGGCGGTGCTGTTCCAGGGCGCGAAGAGCCCGGACACGCCGACCGGCGCCATCACCACGGTCGATGCGCCAACGCGCCGTTCGAAGGCGTAGCTCGGCAACGACCGCGCCGCGTCGCCGAAGCACTGCGACGCGTCATTGGCGACCCACTGCGCCCGGGCGACCGGACCGCCGTACTCGGTGATCGTCGCTTCCAGGAGGTCCCCGGCATGCGCCAGCATCGCGGCCTGCAGACGATCAAGCATCGCGACGCGCCCCGCGACGGAAGTCCGCCCGAAGGCCGGCTGGGCGCGCATCGCGGCTTCGACGGCCCGACGGGCATCGTCGCGATGCGCGAGCCGGGCCTGACCGACCACGGCCTCGGTCGCGGGATCGACGATGTCGACGACCTCGTCGCCGGTCACGGCAACGAAGGCGCCGTCGATGTAGTTCTGATCGAAGTTCCGCATGGCTTGTCCTTTCGGCATGAACCTCAGCGACACGCCGTGGCTCGATGAGAGGAATGTAGGCAGCGACATCCATGTCGATAAGCCGTCCAATGATGGACGAGTCATCCCGATTCAAAGAACAATGCAGGCATGCAGAAGGACAGCCTGACCGAATTCGAGGTGGTGCTCGCCGTCGCGCGCCGGCAGGGCTTCCGGCCGGCGGCGGTGGAACTGGAGATGTCGACTTCCGCCGTCAGCAACGCTGTCGCGGGGCTGGAGGCGCGCATGGGGGTGCGACTCTTCCACCGCACGACGCGCAGCGTGTCGCTCACGGAGGCGGGGCGGCGCTTCATCGACCGGGTCGGTCCCGCGGTGGCGCAGATCCAGGAGGCCGTCGCGTCGGCCGACGATCATGCGGGAGTGCCCACCGGCACCTTGCGCCTGAACAGCTCGTTAGGCGCGGCGCAGATGGTGTTCCGGCCGATCCTGGCGGAGTTCCTGCGTCGGCATCCGGGCGTCACGCTCGACGTCGTCACCGAAGGCCGGCTGGTCGACATCGTCGCCGAAGGCTTCGACGCCGGACTGCGGCTCGCGCCGCAGGTGCCGCGGGACATGATCCGCGTGCCGATCGGCCTGCCGCTGCGGATGGCGGTCGTCGGCTCGCCCGATTACCTCGAGCGCCACGGCACGCCGCCGACGCCCGCCGACCTCGCCCGCCACGCGTGCATCCGGGCTCGGATGCCGAGCGGGCTGCCGTCGCCGTGGGAGTTCGCGCGGGCCACGCGCGGCAAGCCGGCAGCAGCCAAGGGTGCGGTCAAGGGCGCGGCCGCCGTGAGCAACACGCTCGACGTGCCCGGTCCGATGGTGCTGGATTCGCCGTTGCTGATGCTGGAAGCGGCGCGCGCGGGACTGGGACTCGCACAGATCGCCGAGTGGTACGTCGCTGAAGACCTCGCGAGCGGACGCCTGCGCCGCGTGCTGGACGGCTGGGCGGCGCCGCTGCCGGCGCTGTGCCTGTACTACTCCGGCCATCGGCACATCCCGTCGACGCTGCGCGCGTTGATCGACCTCATCCACGAGATCAACCGACGCTGAACGTCGGCGCACGGCTCGCAGCCTCCCCCGATCGGGTGCCTGCGGGCCATGAGCGCCCCACTATCATTGCGGCCACACCATTCATCAGCCAGTCGCCCCCGCGTCCCTCCAGGTCGCGGCGAGGCCGGTCACCGGCGTCTGCGCCGCCTGACCCGGGACGGCAGGGTGGAGACCGTCTCCGGCGCAGGCGCGCCCGACGATGGCGTTCGCTGCGGCTCCGGGATCGCCACCGCGCCCGAGGGCGACGTCTACTTCGCCACGGCGACCGACGTGAAGCGCGTGCGGCCCGACGGAACGACGCAGGCGGCCGTCTTCGCCGCCGGCGTGGACGCCGTGGCGGTGGACACCGCCGGGCGCGTGTACACCGCCCGCGCGGACGAACATACCGTCAGCCGGCACGAGGTCGGCGCCCTGATCACCTTCGGCCTGTCGCCGAAGTCCAGCGGCAGCTTCCCGGCAGCGCTCCAGGACCTGACTGCTTTCGCACCGGTCAGGAAATTCGCCGTCCATCCGAACGGCGATGTCTACTTCATCGACAGGGCCCGGCTGTGCCGCGTCCGTCCTCCGATTGGGGATGTGACCTGCGTCGCCGGACGCACGGGCGAGGAGCGGCCCGTCGACGGCACCCCGATCGTGGCCAGACTGTCCGGCTGGATGGACGCCGACGTCACCGTCGACCGCGCCGGCATCGTCTACTTCTCGGACCAGCAGACGCTGCGCCGATACGAGCCCGACACCGGTGACATCCGCACCATCGCCGGCACGCCGCCATTCCTGCCGCAAGTCGGCGTGCCGCCGGCCACCGGTCAGGTCGAGGATGCCGACGGCGACGGTACGGCGGCCGCGCTCCGCAACCCCTTCTCGCTGGCGACGGACAGCAAAGGCAATGTCTACGCCATCACCAACGGCGGTCGCATCATCCGCGTCTCGCCCACCGGCACGGTCACGACGCTGGCGCGGCACACCGTCGCTAACTGGCCGCTGTACCGCCTGCTGGTCGGCCCCGACGACCAGGTCTACGCCTTGAGCGGCGAAGCCCTCTTCAAGGTCGTCGACGGCGGCACGATGTCGCGCTCCGAGTGGCCGGGCAATCCTCAACTCGGATCCGGCTACGCCGGCGGCGCCGCCGTCATCGGACCGGACGGCGCGATCTGGGCCCTCGCCAGCAACGGCTACGGCCAACGCTACGCCTCGACCTGGCTCGAGCGCATCACGTCGACGGAGCGTCGAGCCGCCCTCGTCTTCGGGCCGATCCGCCGGCAGATCGTCTCGGGCATGCCCGATCACGAATTCAATCCGGGCTTCATCGGCATGGCCATCGACCCGCAAGGTCGGCTCGTGCTGTCGGACGCCAAGCAGTTCGGCTTCTGGCGCCTGTCGGAGCCGGCCTCGCCGACGCTCTGAGGCCCTGATGTCGTTCCCGCTCCGACGCGCCACGCGCGCGACGAGCGGCTCACGCGGGGCCACGGTCGTGGCCCCTTGCGCGCTCAGCCCTTCTTCGCCACCAGCGTCAGGATGTCGTAGCTCGCGACGAGCTCGCCGCGCTGGTTGGTGACTTGCACGTCCCAGGCGACGACGCCTTGCGGCGGCTGGTCGGGGCGATTGCCGCGGTCGATGCGGCGCTTGCAGGTGAGCCGCGCCTGGATGGTGTCGCCGATGGCCACGGGGTTCACGAAGCGCAGCGTGTCCAGCCCGTAATTGGCAAGGACCGGCCCCGGCGCCGGCGACACGAACAGCCCCGCCGCCGCCGACAGCACGAAGTAGCCGTGCGCGATGCGCTGGCCGAATTGCGTGTCCTTGGCCGCGACCTCGTCGAAGTGCATGTAGAAGAAGTCGCCGCTGATACCGCCGAAGTTGACGATGTCCGCCTCGGACACCGTGCGGCGATGCGTCAGCAGCGAGTCGCCGACCTGGATCTCTTCGAAGTACTTGCGGAAGGGGTGGATCGCGTCCTCGGTGACCTGGCCGCCGCGCACGTACTCGCCGGTGATGGCGGTGAGCATCGTCGGCGAGGCCTGCACCGCGCAGCGCTGCAGGTAGTGCTTGACGGCGCGGATGCCGCCGAGTTCCTCGCCGCCGCCGGCCCGACCCGGCCCGCCGTGCTTGAGCATCGGCAACGGCGAGCCGTGGCCGGTCGATTCGCCGGCCGCGTCGCGGTCCAGCACCAGCAGCCGGCCGTGGAAGGCGGCCGCGTGATAGACGGCCTGCGCGGCCAGCGCCGGCGTCTTCGTGACCACCGAGCCCACCAGGCTGCCACGCCCCTTGGCGGCGAGCGTCAGCGCCTCGTCGAAGTCGCCGTAGCTCATCAGCGTCGACACCGGCCCGAAGGCCTCGACGTTGTGGACCGCCTCGTTGGTCATCGCGTCGCGGCACAGCAGCAGCGTTGGCGCGAAGAAGGCGCCGTCGCCGACGCCCTCGCCCACCGGCGCGAAGCCGTCGCGCTCGCCGTAGACGATCTCGTTGCCCTGCGCGAGTTGCGCCAGGCGCTCGGCCACGTCGGCCTGTTGCGCCTTGGACGCCAGCGCGCCCATGCGCACGCCCTCGACGGACGGGTCGCCGATCTTGATCTTCGCGAGCCGCTCGCGCAGCGCCGCGGCCACCGCGTCGATCTGCGCCGTCGGCACGATCGCGCGGCGGATGGCCGTGCACTTCTGGCCGGCCTTGGCGCTCATTTCCCGCATCACTTCCTTGACGAAGAGATCGAATTCGGGATCGCCCGGCACCACGTCCGGCGCCAGGATCGCGCAGTTGAGGCTGTCCGCTTCCGCGTTGAACGGCACCGAGCGGCGGATCAGGTTCGGATTGACGCGCAGCTGCGCCGCCGTGTCCGCCGAGCCGGTGAAGGTGACGACGTCCGTCTCCTCCAGGCGGTCCAGCAGATCGCCGGAACTGCCGATGACCAGCTGCAACGCGCCGGCCGGCAGCAGGCCGGACTGCTCGATCAGGCGCACGCAGGCCTCGGCGACATAGCTGGTCGCGGTCGCCGGCTTGACGATGCAGGGCATGCCGGCGAGGAAACTCGGCGCGAACTTCTCCAGCATCCCCCACATCGGGAAGTTGAACGCGTTGATGTGCACGGCGACGCCGCGCTTGGGCACCAGCACGTGCGTGCCCATGAACTGGCCGAGCTTGCCCAGCGCCTGTGCCGGGCCTTCATGGACGATGTTGCTCGACGGCAGCTCGCGGCGGCCCATCGACGCGTACGCGAAGAGCGTGCCGAAGCCGCCTTCGATGTCGATCCACGAATCGGGCCGCGTCGCACCGGTGTGCGCGGAGATCGCGTAGAGCGATTCCTTGTGTTCCTGCAGGTAGGTGGCGAGCGCCTTCAGGATCGCGGCGCGCTGCTGGAAGTCGAGCGCCAGCAGCGCGGGCAGCGTCTTCGTGCGCGCGTAGTGCAGGCTCTCGCCGAAGTCGATCTCCTCGGCATGGGTCTGCGTCACCAGCCGTCCGTTGACGGCGCTGTGCAGGCCGCGCGCGGCGGTCGAACCGATCCAGCGACCGGCGATCAGGCTCTGGAGGACGGGGGTGGCGCTCATGACTGTCTCTCTTGAACTTCTGTTTGAACTTCGGTTCTAACTTCTGAAATGAACGAGGGCGGGACGTTGTGCGTCCCGCCCTCAGGTCAACGGATCAGGGCTGGTACTTCCAGGTTCCGTTCTCGATCTTCACCATGACGCGGGCGCGCTGGTCGAGACCCAGATGGTCATTGGGCGACATCGTGAACACACCGTGCGCGGCCGGTAGTTCCTTCACGCCTTCGAGCGCGTCGCGCAGCGCCGCGCGGAACTGCGGCGTGCCCGGCTGGGCCTTCTTGACGGCTTCGGGGATCGCCGCCTGCAGCAGCAGGCCCGCGTCCCACGCGTGGCCGCCGAAGGTCGACACGCTGCCCTTGCCGTACGCGCCCTCATAGGCCGTCACGTAGGTCTTGGCGCTCTTCTTGGCCGGATGGTCCGCGGGCAGCTGGTCCACGACCAGCACCGGGCCCGACGGCAGGAAGGTGCCTTCGACGTCCTTGCCGCCCACGCGCAGGAAGTCGTTGTTGGCCACGCCGTGGGTCTGGTAGTACTTGCCCTGGTAGCCGCGCTCCTTGAGCGTCTTCTGCGGCAGCGCCGCCGGCGTGCCGCTGCCGCCGACCAGCACCGCGTCGGGTTTGGCCGCCATGATCTTCAGCACCTGGCCGGTCACCGAGGTGTCGGTGCGGTTGTAGCGCTCGTTGGCGACGATGCTCAGTCCCTTGCTGGCCGCGACCTTGTTGAACTCCCCGTACCAGCCTTCGCCGTACGCGTCGGCGAAGCCGATGTAGGCCACCGTCTTCACGCCCTGCGCCTGCATGTGGCCGGCGATGGCCAGCGCCATCATGATGTCGTTCTGCGGCGTCTTGAAGACCCACTTCTTCTTGGCGTCCATCGGCTCGACGATGCGCGCCGAGGCCGCCATCGAGATCATCGGCACCTGCGCCTCCGACACCGCGTCGATCATCGCCAGCGAGTTCGGCGTGACGGTCGAACCGACGACCACGTCGACCTTGTGCTCGGTGATCAGCTTGCGGGTGTTGGCGACCGCCGTGGTCGTGTCGGACGCGTCGTCCAGGATGATGTAGTTGACCTTCTGTCCGGCGATGGTCTTGGGCATCAGCGAGAAGGTGTTCTTCTCCGGGATGCCCAGCGACGCGGCCGGGCCCGTGGCCGACACGGTCACGCCCACGTTGATGTCCGCCCACGCGCTGCCGCCCGCGCCCATCAGCGCGGCACCCGTCATGGCCATGGCCAACAGGGTCTTCTCGATGCGTTTCATGTCGTCTCCTTCGGAATATGTTTTTCAGGAACGCAAGGTCAATGAGGTACTGCTACTGCGATGACTGCACGGAATGCAGGTCGGGAGCGATGGTCCTCCGCCAAGCCTTCATGAGACTTGCGGCGCCGCCGGGTCGAGTTCGTTGCGCTCGTGGTGCGCCGAAGGATCGGTGAGTTCGGTCCGCACCGCGCCGAGTCCGCCGAAGAACAGGTCCGCCACCATGGGCGCGACCGCCTCGTAGGTCAGCGCGCCGTCGGGCCGCAGCCAGGTGAAGGTCCAGTTGATCATGCCGAACAGCAGCATGGTCAGCGGCTTGTGCAGATGCGCGCCGCGCAGCTCCGGCCTCACCGCGGCCACCGCGTCGGCGAAACGGCCCACGACCTGGCGCTCGACCGCCACCATGCGCTCGCGGTGTTCCTCGTCGAGGAACTTCAGATCCTCGGTCAGCACGCGGTGCTCGTTCTGCGCCTCGCCATAGGCCTGCACGAACCGGTGGATCAGGCCGCGCAGATGCTCCGGCGGCGGCAGCTGCCGCGCGCTGACCTCGTCGACCAGGTCGACCAGGTGCTGCAGGTGGTTCTGGCAGATCTGCGCGAGCAGCTCATGCTTGTCGCGGACGTAGTGGTACAGCGTGGGCTTGCTGACCGCGCAGGCCTCGGCGACCTGGTTCATCGAGGTCGCGGGGTAACCCTGGTTGGCGAAAAGTCGGGCAGCCTGCGCGAGGATCTCCTCGCGGGTGGCATCGAATCCGGGAGCTCGACCTCGGGCCATGAAATGTCTTTTCCTTGTGAATCAGCGTTCGTCGAACGAGATCACGACGCGGGGGGTCAGGGCATGCGCCTGACAGCTGAGGATGAATCCGGCCGCCACTTCGTGTTTCTCAAGGGCGAAATTCTTATCCATCCGGACCTCGCCCTCGATCAACTTGCAACGGCAGGTGGAACACACGCCGGACTTGCAGGAGAACGGGACGTCCATGCCGGCCCGCGCCGCGGCGTCGAGCAGGCTGGGATCGCTCTTGCGGAACTCGATCTCCCGCGAGACGCCGTCGCGGATCACGACGACCTTGGCGGCCTCCGCGTCCTCCTCGTGGACCTCGTGCGGCGCCGGACGGCCCGTCTGCATCTCCGGCGTGCCGAAGCGCTCGATGTGGATGCGTTCCTCGGGGACGCCGGCCGCGCGCAGCGCGGCTTCCGCCTGCTCGTTCATCTCGAACGGGCCGCAGACGAAGACCTGGTCGATGCCGGCCGCCGGCACGGGGCCGCCCAGGAAGTCGCTCAGCTTGGCCTGGTCCAGCCGTCCCGCCATCAGCGGCGAATCGACCTGCTCGCGCGAGAACACGTGATGCAGCGTCAGCCGCGTCATGTAGCGGTTCTTCAGGTCCTCGAGCTCTTCCTTGAACATCGTGGTCGCCGGCCGGCGGTTGCCGTAGATCAGCGTGAAGCGGCTCATCGGCTCGCGGGCGAGCACGCTCTTCATGATCGACAGAATGGGCGTGATGCCCGATCCGGCGGCGATGCCGACGAAGTGCCGGCCCGTCGCGGGCTCCAGCGGCACGTGGAAGCGCCCCTGCGGCGGGAAGACCTGGACCTCGTCGCCGGCCTTCAGGTGCCGGTGGACCCAGGTGGAGAAGGCCCCGCCGTCGACCTGGCGCACGCCGACGCGCAGCTCGCCGTCGTCGACGCCGGCGCAGATGGAGTAGGACCGGCGCAGGTCCTGGCCGTCGACCTCGCCGCGCAGCGTCAGGTACTGGCCTTGCGTGAAGCGGAAGGTCTCGCGCAGCGCCTCGGGCACGTCGAAGCACAGCACGACGGCGTCGTCGGTGTCCTGGTGCTTGGCGCGCAGGCGCAGCGGGTGGAAGTGCAGGCTCATGGCGATGGCTCAGATCGGCTTGAAATGTTCAAAGGGCTCGCGGCAGGCGACGCAGCGGTACAGCGACTTGCACGCGGTCGAGCCGAAGGCCGACAGCTGCTCGGTGTGCGTGCTGCCGCAGCGCGGGCAGGCGATGGCCTCGCGGCGGCGGACGATGCGGATGGGCACGCCCTGCCCCGCGTCGACGGGCCCGGGCGGCGCGATGCCGTAGCGGCGCAGCTTCTCGCGGCCTTCGTCGGTGATCCAGTCGGTGGTCCAGGCCGGCGCGCGGCGCATGGTCACGGTCACCGTGCCGAAACGCGACAGCGCGTCGCGGACGCTCTGCTCGATCGCTTCGGTGGCCGGGCAGCCCGAGTAGGTCGGCGTCAGCACGACCTCGACGCCATCGGCGGTCTCGACCAGGTCGCGCACGATGCCGAGCTCCACCAGCGACACCGCCGGCACCTCGGGATCGAGCACCTGCGACAGCACCTCCCACGCGGCGGACAGGCGTCCGCAGCCGAGGTCGGTGGCACCGAGGTCGGACGACGACGCACGCGTTCCGACCGGCGTCAAGGACGACAGCCAATCGAGAGGCGACGGTGTCGGCGTGTTCATCTCGATGCCGTTCACCACACCCCGCCGGGATAGCTGCGCTGCAGCGATTGCATCGTCGCCAGCATGTGGCCCATGTGCTCGCTGTGGACGCCGCGCACGCCGGTGTAGACGTGCGGCGTGTCCTTCGGCCGCGCCAGCTGCGCTTCGGCGAGGACCTCGTCCATCGCCGCTTCCCAGTCGGGCCTGAGCGACGACCAGGCCGGGCCCAGGCCGCTGGTCTCGGCAGCGGCGTCGATCTCGTCCGACGCGAACAGCTCGTTGACGTAGGGCCACAACTGCGCGAGCGCGGCCTTCATCCGCTGCGCCGATTCCTCGGTGCCGTCGCCCAGGCGCACCACCCACTCGGCCGCGTGCTGCTGGTGATAGCGGACTTCCTTCACCGCCTTGGCGGCGATGGCGGCGACCTCGGCGTCGCTCGAGGCCTGCAGCCGCGTCCACAGCGGCATCAGCCAGCAGGCCGCGATCAGGTTGCGGGCCTGCGTGAAGGCGAAGTCGCCGCGCGGCAGCTCCATCATCACGGGGTTGAGGTAGTGGCGCTCCTCGCGCAGGTAGGCGAGCTGGTCTTCATCGAGCGGCTGCTCGTTGAGCTGGCCGGCGCGCGTCAGCAGCGCGCGCGACTGGCCCAGCAGGTCCAGCGCGATGTTGCCCAGCGCAAGTTCCTCCTCCAGGATGGGCGCATGGCCGATCCATTCGGAGATGCGGTGCGAGAGCACCAGGCACGCGTCGCCGAGGCGCAGCAGGTACTGGACCTCCGCGCGCTGGCCGGGTTGGACGGAAGCGGTCATCGTCCGGTCCTCACATGTGGTCCAGGGACGCGGGCAGGTCATAGAAGGTCGGGTGGCGGTACACCTTGTCCTCCATCGGATCGAAGTACATCGACTTCTCGCCCGGGTCCGACGCGACGATCGCCGACGAGGGCACGACCCAGATGCTCACGCCTTCCTGGCGGCGGGTGTAGACGTCGCGGGCCATCTGCAGGGCCATCTTCGCGTCGGGCGCGTGCAGGCTGCCGCAATGCTTGTGGTCCAGGCCCGCCTTGTTGCGGACGAAGATTTCCCACAGGGGCCATTCGTTGGCGCCGGTCGTTTGGTTGATGCTCATGGTTCGGGTGCTCTGGACAGTTCGTGGCGGAGACGGCGATCGCGATCGCTGGTCGTCGGGATCAGGCCGCCTTGGCTTCGGTGGCGCGCTTCTTCGCGTGGGCCAGCGCGGCCTCGCGGACCCAGGCGCCGTCGTCCCAGGCCTTGACGCGGGTCCCCAGGCGTTCGGTGTTGCAGGGGCCGTTGCCGCCGACGACGCGCCAGAACTCGGCCCAGTCGATCGCGCCGAAGTCGTGGTGGTCGCGTTCGGCGTTCCACTTCAGGTCGGGGTCGGGCAGCGTGATGCCGAGCAGCTCCGCCTGCGGCACGGTCGCGTCGACGAACTTCTGACGCAGCTCATCGTTGGTCAGGCGCTTGATGCCCCAGCGCATCGACTGCTCGGAGTTCGGCGAATCCTTGTCCGCCGGTCCGAACATCATCAGCGACGGCCACCACCAGCGGTTCACCGCGTCCTGGACCATCGCCTTCTGCGCGTCCGTGCCCTCGCGCATCATCACCAGCAGGCTCTCGTAGCCCTGGCGCTGATGGAAGGATTCCTCGCGGCAGATGCGGATCATCGCGCGGGCGTACGGGCCGTACGAGCAGCGGCACAGCGGCACCTGGTTCATGATCGCCGCGCCGTCCACCAGCCAGCCGACCACGCCGATGTCGGCCCAGGTCAGCGTCGGGTAGTTGAAGATCGAGCTGTACTTGGCCTTGCCCGTGTGCAGCGCGTCCAGCATCTGGTCGCGGCTGGTGCCCAGCGTCTCGGCGGCGGAATACAGGTAGAGCCCGTGCCCGCCCTCGTCCTGCACCTTGGCCAGCAGGATCGCCTTGCGCTTGAGCGTCGGGGCGCGCGTGATCCAGTTGCCCTCGGGCAGCATGCCGACGATCTCCGAATGCGCGTGCTGGCTGATCTGGCGCACCAGCGTCTTGCGGTAATGCTCCGGCATCCAGTCCTTGGCCTCGATGAAGTCGCCCGCGTCGATGCGGGCCTCGAAGGCCTCGTTGCGCTGCTGCTCTTCAGCAGTCTGCAGCTTGGTCGCCTGGTCCTGCGGACCGACGCTCATGGCTTGCGTGTACATGGATGCTCCTTGCTTCCTGCTTCGAAGCGGCGTCCTTGTGGGACACCGCCGCGTGGCCGTCGGACGCCGTCCGACGGGTTACGAGTTCTTCGGTCTCTGGTCGACAACGCGGCGGGCTTTTCCGACCAGCGTTCTTTCGATTGAATCCGGCGCGCCGACCGTCACCCGGGTCGACACGCCGATCAGCGTCTTGATGCGGTGCTGCAGCGACTTCGACATCGCCGACGCGTCGCCGCCGCCCGCGGCCGACAGCTCGCAGCGCACCTCGACCTCGTCGAGGTGACCGTCGCGGCTGACGACGATCTGGTACTGGCCCGACAGGCCGGGCTCGGCGAGCACCAGTTCCTCGATCTGCGTCGGGAACAGGTTGACGCCGCGGATGATCAGCATGTCGTCGCTGCGGCCGACGATCTTGCCCATGCGCCGCATGCTGCGCGCGGTCGGCGGCAGCAGGCGCGTCAGGTCGCGCGTGCGATAGCGGATCACCGGCAGCGCCTCCTTGCTCAGCGAGGTGAACACCAGTTCCCCTTCCGAGCCTTCGGGCAGGACCTCGCCGGTCTCGGGGTCGATGATCTCGGGATAGAAGTGGTCCTCCCAGATCACCGGACCGTCCTTGGTCTCGATGCATTCGCTGGCGACACCCGGCCCCATCACTTCGGACAGGCCGTAGATGTCGACCGCGTCGATGCCGGCCTTGAGCTCGATCTCGCGGCGCATCGCCTCGGTCCAGGGTTCGGCGCCGAAGACGCCGGTCTTCAGCGAGGACGCGCGCGGGTCCAGGCCCTGCCGCACGAATTCCTCGACGATCACCTGCATGTAGCTCGGCGTCACCATGATGACGTCGGGCTTGAAGTCCTGGATCAGCTGGACCTGCTTCTCGGTCTGGCCGCCCGACATCGGGATGACGGTGCAGCCCAGCCGCTCGGCGCCGTAATGCGCGCCCAGGCCACCGGTGAACAGGCCGTAGCCGTAGGCGATGTGGACGATGTCGCCCTTGCGCGTGCCGGCGGCGCGCAGCGAGCGCGCGACCAGGTCGGCCCAGGTGTCGATGTCCTGCTGGGTGTAGCCGACCACGGTCGGCTTGCCCGTCGTGCCGGACGACGCGTGGACCCGCACCACCTGCTCGCGCGGCACCGCGAAGAGGCCGAACGG
This sequence comes from Mitsuaria sp. CC2, assembly GCF_048957715.1. Taxonomy (NCBI): domain Bacteria; kingdom Pseudomonadati; phylum Pseudomonadota; class Betaproteobacteria; order Burkholderiales; family Sphaerotilaceae; genus Roseateles; species Mitsuaria sp. CC2. The sequence continues at coordinate 52,825 of NZ_JARVXN010000023.1, forward strand.
GTAGTTGTCGCGCAGGTCCTTCTTCGTCGTGAACGGGAACAGGCGCAGGTCGGACAGGTCCTTCAGGTCGTCCGGATGGACGCCCTTCGCATCGAACGCGGCCTTGTAGTGCGGCACATTCTCGTAGGCATGCTTCAGCGACCACTTCAGGCGCTGCAGCTGCAGCGCGCGCAGCTCATCCTGGCTGGCGCGCTCGATGGGTTCGAGGTGCTCGGGCTGGAAGGTCTTCACCGTCATGGGGGCTGTCTCCTGACCTGTCTCGTCGTTCCGGGGGGCGCCGCTCAGCGCGCGGCGGCCAGTTCCGGCACCACGGGCTTGCCCTTGATGCGGTAGGACCGGCCCCGGAAGACCGCGATCAATTCGTCGCGTTGATTGGTGATGCGGATGTCGTAGACGCCGGTGCGGCCGGCCAGCGAGGTCTCGCTGGCGCTCGCCGTCAGCACGTCGCCCAGCCGGGACGGCGCGACGATGTCGATCGCGAAGCCCGAAGCCACCGTCACCTCGTTGTGCGAGTTGCAGGCGAAGGCGAAACAGGAATCGGCCAGCGTCGTCACGAAGCCGCCGTGGCAGATGTCGAAGCCGTTGAGCATGTCCTCGCGCACCGCCATCGACAGCGTCGCGGTGCCGGGGCCGATGGCGTCGATGCGCATGCCCAGGCCCTTCGAGGCGCGGTCATTCGCGAACATGGTGTCGCGGACCGCTTCGGCCACGCGCTGCGCGTCGACACCGGGATCCAGGGGCGCGCTCATCAGCGGTCCTTGAAGGTCGGCTGACGCTTGGTCAGGAAGGCGGCGGCGCCTTCGAGGTAGTCGTGCGCGTAGCCGAGCTGGCTCTGCAGCCGGGCCTCGAGCTTGAGGGCGTCCTCGAACTCCAGGTCCATCGAGGCATCGAGCGCCTCGCGCGTCTGCACCAGCGCCTTGGTCGGCATCTTCGCCAGCTTCTGCGCGGTGGCCATCGCCTCGCTCTGCAGCTCGGCATCGGCGACGCAGCGTGCGATCAGGCCCCAGGCCTGCGCGTCGGCGGCGGGCAGCTTGTCGCCGAGCAGCGCCAGCTGCATCGCGCGGGCGCGGCCCACGAGGCGCGTCAGCAGCCAGGTGCCGCCGCAGTCGGGCACCAGCCCGATCTTGGAGAAGGCCTGGATGAAAGACGCCGACTGACCCGCCAGCACGAGGTCGCAGCCGAGCGCGAAGTTCGCGCCGGCCCCCGCGGCCACGCCGTTGACCGCGCAGACGGTCGGCACCGGCATGCTGCGCAGGCGCAGCGCGAGCGGGATGTAGTAGTGGTCGAGCAGGTTGCCGATGTCCTTGGCCTTGGGCTTCTTGTGGGCATCGACCTCGCCGGCGTGCTCGTCGAACTCCGGCTTGATGTGGGGATCCGACAGGTCCTGGCCCGCGCAGAACGCGCGGCCGGCACCGGTGATGAGCACCGCCCGCACGGTCTCGTCGTGCGCCGCCTCGTCGAGCGCGACTCGCAACTGGCCGAGCAGGCCGGTCGTGAACGCGTTCAGCGCCTGCGGCCGGTTCAGCGTGAGGACGCGGACGGCGCCCTCGGTGCTGATCAGCAGCGGACTGTCTTCGGCAGCGGTGGATGGGGTCGTGTTGGCGGTGCTCATTCGGCTTGTCTCCTCGGCCGTCGATGGATTCAGCTTTTTCAGCTTTTTTGGGTCGACTTCTATTTACCGACCGGTCGGTAGATACTACGAGCCATCGCATCGCAAGACAAGGTCGGGAACCTAGGGTTACCACCTAAAAAGGAACTGTCCCATGCCCTGTTACGCCATCGACGGCCTCTCGCCGGTCGTCCATCCGAGCGCCTACGTCCACCCGACGGCGGTGCTGATCGGGGACGTGATCGTCGGTCCGGACTGTTATGTGGGGCCTTGCGCCTCCTTGCGGGGGGATTTCGGACGCATCCGGCTGATGGCCGGCGCCAATGTGCAGGACACCTGCGTGATCCATGGCTTCCCGGACTCGGACACCGTCGTCGAGAGCAACGGCCACATCGGTCATGGCGCGGTGCTGCACGGCTGCGTGGTGCGGCACGACGCGCTGGTCGGCATGAACGCGGTGGTGATGGACGAGGCGGAGGTCGGCGCGTTCAGCATCGTCGCCGCCTGCGCGTTCGTGCGGGCGGGGCTGAAGCTGCCGGAGAAGTCGCTCATCGCGGGGCTGCCCGCGAAGGTGATGCGTCCGCTGACCGAAGACGAGATCCGCTGGAAGCGCGTCGGCACCGAGACCTATCAAGACCTGGCACGGCGCTGTCATGCGAGCCTGGTCGAGGTCGAGCCGTTGGCCGAGGAAGAGGCGGACCGCCCTCGCCTGCAGGTCGGCGGGCCCAAGACCCTGGTCGCGACCAGGCGCGACGGCGAAGGCTGATCGACACGCAGCGCCGACCCGCGACCTCGCCCGCCAGGCCCCCCGTTGGAATCCCTGGGAAGGCGCGGGCCGCCAAATGCTGCGCTACGCCATCTCGGCGCGCCTGACCTGCACCTGGTCGATGAGCGAGGTGACCAGCCCGGCCGAGAGCCCGTCCACGCCCGCGCCGGCACAGGCCGCCGCGCCGGCGGCCACGGCCCAGCGCAGATGGTCTTCAGGATCCTGCGTGCCGCCGTTCATGAGGCTGTAGAGCAGCCCGGCCATGGCGACGTCGCCGGCACCGAGGGTGTCGACGACATGGTCGAGCGGCGGCGGCGCGGCGCTCAGGTCCGCCTTCGGATGGAACAGCTGCGCGCCGCGCTCGCCGAGCGTCAGCATCACGATCGCGCGCGGGTTCCAGGCCGAGATCTGCGCCAGGCCCAGGTGGTGGTCGCGGCTGCGGAACAGGCCGCGGAGGTCCTCGTCCGACACCTTGATGACGTCCGCCAGCCGGCACATGCGTTCCAGCGTGCGGTCGTAGCGCGAGTCCATGGACATGCGGTAGTTCGGGTCGTAGCTGATGCGCACGCCCTCGTCCTTGAGGGATTCGGCCAGCGCGATCAGGCGGGCCGCGAGCGGTTCGCGGGTCAGGCTGATCGAGCCGAAGTGCGCCCAGCGCAGCGCGCGGCGCCAGCCGGCGGGCAAGGCATGGGGGCGGAAGTGCAGGTCGGCGCTGTCGTCGCCGACGAAGGCGTATGCCGGCGGATCGAGCTGATGGACGTAGGCCACCAGCGGCGACTTGGCGAACTGCTGGATGAAGCGCAGGTCCAGGCTGGCATCGGCGCTGGCCTGCCAGATCGCCTGGCCGAACAGGTCTTTGCTGATGCCGCCGGCGAAGGCGCTGAGCTGGCCCAGGCGGGACATCGCGATGGCGACGTTCCAGGGCGAGCCGCCGCTGCGGCTGCGCCAGTGGCCCTGGTCGACGCGGATCATGTCGGTGAGGGCTTCGCCGAAGGAGACGAAGCTGGCCAGGTCCGCATGGACCACGGTCGTGGGGGTCAGGCTCATGCCGCGATTCGACCGCTGCCGGCCTCGTCACGCAAGTGACAGGTCCTACAGGGTGACGAGGGCGAATACCGTCCGCTTCGACACCCCCAGCAGACCGGTGGAATCCGTCCGGGACGAGCCCGTGCAGGCGCAAGCCTCCGCAGCCCGAGGAATCTCGACGCGGGTGATCCGGACAGCCTGCCGGACCTCATTGGGCCTGCGCGGGCGCGGGCGGGCCGGCGGCGGCACAATCCGGTCCATGACCGATGGTGTGATTCCGCTGCTCGATCTTCGCCAGATCGGGCGGACGCCTCCCGTGCCGCATCCGCTGCCGCCGCCCCGCAGCGGCCCGTGGCTGGATGCGCGCGGCCGGCCGCTGCGCGACCTGCGCATCTCCGTCACCGACCGCTGCAACTTCCGCTGCAGCTACTGCATGCCCAAGGACGTGTTCGACAAGGACTACGCCTTCCTCCCTCATCGCGACCTGCTCTCCTTCGAGGAGATCACCCGGCTGGCCCGCGTCTTCGCCCAGCTCGGCGTCCAGAAACTGCGGCTGACGGGCGGCGAACCGCTGCTGCGCCGCCACCTCGAGGCGCTCATCGCCCAACTGGCCGCGTTGCGCACGCCCGAGGGTCTGCCGCTCGATCTCACGCTCACCACCAACGGCTCGCTGCTCGCCCGCAAGGCGCAGGCGCTCAAGGACGCCGGACTCCAGCGCGTCACGGTCAGCCTGGACGCGCTCGACGACGCCATCTTCCGCCGCATGAACGACGTGGACTTCCCCGTCGCCGACGTGCTGCACGGCATCGAGACCGCGCAGGCCGTGGGCCTGGCGCCGATCAAGGTCAACATGGTCGTCAAGCGCGGCACCAACGACGACCAGATCGTCCCGATGGCGCGCCACTTCCGCGGCACCGGCGTGGTGCTGCGCTTCATCGAGTACATGGACGTCGGCATGAGCAACGGCTGGCGCATGGACGAAGTGCTGCCGTCCGCCGAGGTCCTGGCCCGGCTGCGCGAGCACGCCGATCTGGTCCCGCTCGCCCCCTCGTCGGAAGGCGAAACCGCCACCCGCTGGGGCTACGCCGACGGCAGCGGCGAGATCGGCCTGATCTCCAGCGTCACGCAGGCCTTCTGCGGCGATTGCAACCGCGCGCGGCTGTCGACCGAGGGGCGGCTCTACACCTGCCTCTTCGCCGGCGACGGCCACGACCTGCGCGCCCTGCTGCGCGGCGACGCCGTCCACGACGCGCGCAACGACGACGAGATCGCCGCCGCGCTCGGCGCGCTCTGGACACGCCGCAACGACCGCTACTCCGAGCTGCGTGCCAGCCTCCCGGCCGACGCGGACGCCGGCCCGGCGCGCCGCGTCGAGATGCACTACATCGGCGGCTGATGCGCGCCACCGCGCTGCTCCTCTGTGGCGGTCGCGCCACGCGCATGGGCGGCGTCGACAAGCCGCTCCAGCCCTTCCAGGGACGGCCCCTCGTCGAGCACGTGCTCGGGCGCATCGCGCCGCAGACCGCCGGTCGCGTGCTCGTCAGCGCCAACCGCCACCTCGACGAGTACCGTCGCCTGGGCCACCCGGTCCTCGAGGACACGCTCCCGGACTTTCCTGGGCCGCTCGCGGGGATCCTTGCCGGACTGGCGGTGCTGGACGCCTCCGAGGAGGACGACGCGTGGCTGCTCGTCGTCAGCGGCGACAGCCCGTGGTTGCCCGAGGACCTCCTCGTCTCTCTGGCAGGGGGCCTCGCCCCGGGACAGACGGCCGCCATGGCGCTGGGCCGCGAGGCACCGGGCGAGCCCTTGCGCAGTCAGCCCCTCGCGAGTCTGATCCATGGCCGCCATCGGGCATCGCTGGCCGCCGCGTTGCACGCGGGCGAACGGCGCGTCGAAGGCTGGTTGTCCAGCCTGCCGCTGGCGAGGGTCGCGTTCGATCGTCCAGGGGATGCGCACGCCTTCGCCAACATCAACGACAGGAGCGAGCTTGAACGACTTGAACGACTTGAACGACTCCGATAGCGCCGACCACAGCGGTGTGCCGGTCACGTTGCGCCTGCTGGGCGAGGGCGATCTGCCCGCCTACAAGGCCCTGCGCGACGCGATGTTGAGTCGGCACGAGCAGGCCTTCACCTCCGACGCGGAGACCGAGCGCGCGCGCGAGGCGGCGAGCTACCGCGTGCGGCTGCACCCGCAGGCGGGCGGCAAGTCGCTGTTCACGATCGGCGCGTGGCAGGGCGGGCGCCTCGTCGGCGCGTTGACCTGCGAGCACGAGAACCGCAAGAAGGTCATGCACATCGCCCACCTGATCGGGATGATGGTGGACGACGACTTCCGCGGGCGCGGCATCGGCAAGCGCCTGCTGCAGCAGGCCCTGGCGCTGCTGCGCCGCGAGCCGCGCCTGGAATCGGTCACCTTGAGCGTCACCGCCGGCAACCAGGCCGCGATCGCGGTCTACCGCCAGGCCGGCTTCACGCGCTACGGTCACCTGCCCCGCGCCATCCGCCTGTCCGACGGCCGCTACTACGCCAAGGACCTGATGAGCCTCGATCTGCGGGACTAGGGGCAGGCCGTCGCCGGCCGGGCCGCCACGTCGACCTCCACCGTCAGCTCGTCCTGGATGGCGAGCAGCCCGCCGAAGACGGAGAACGGGGTGATCCCGAACTCGCTCTGACGAAGGACCAGCGCGCCCTGCGCCCGCAGCGGCGCCTCCCCCGAAGGCCGGTCGACGCGAACAGGGACGTCGATCTCGCGGACCTGCCCGTGCCACCGCACCGCCAGCTTCACCGCCAGGACCGGGAAGGCGCCCGCCACCGCCGAGCTGCGCATCGAGATCGTCGGGAAGCGTTCGCCGTCGATGGCGCGGAGCATGTTGGTCCGTGTGCCGGCGACGTCGGAGGCCGTGGGCATGCTGGCGAATTCGGGACCGAGGCCGGCGCGCCATTCAGGCTTGTCAATGCCGACGTCGTCGAGCCGGAACTCGAGTTCGACCCCGGCGCCGGCGATGCCGTCGGCCGGCAGGAAGACCTGCCCGTCGAGCCGATCGACCCCCAGCACATGGTTGTGGCCGACCTTGGCGAGCCGGCCGGCGCGGAAGACATGGATCCGGACCTGCGAGGCCGCGGCGTCGACGCGGTAGAGCCGGCCCTCGCCGCGCTGCTGCGCCGCGAGCCACGAGGGACAGGACGACGGCGGCGCTTCAGCGCCCGGGGCCGTCGCCGACACCGGCGGCGGCGCGATTGGTGCACTGCCGCATCCCACGACCGACAGCGCCGCCACGACGATCGCCGCGCCGGCCGAACCCCGCGCGCCCCGGCGCCACGGCACCGGAGGCATCTCGCTTGCCCGCGTCAACACTTGCATAGGGGTAAACCAAGAGTGGTCAGACTTGCATTCTGAACTGCACAAACAAGCTGGTCGCACTAGCATTGCGACATCACGACGACACCTCGCACGGAGACTGCCATGGCACGTCAAGCCAACGACCTGATGGCGCAGTACGCCGCCTACCACCGCGACCGCCGCAACATCGCCACGCATTTCGTCGGCATTCCGCTGATCGTCTTCGCGATCGGCGTGCTGCTGGCGCGGGCGCAATTCCACGTCGCCGACTGGACCGTGTCCGCCGCCTGGGTGGTCTGGGGCGCCGCCACGATCTGGTATCTCACGCGCGGCAACTTCGTGCTGGGTCTGTCCACCGCGCTCGTCAACGCGGTGCTGATGGGGCTGGCGCATCCGCTGGCCGCGGGATCGGTCGGCGGCTGGCTCGCGTGGGGCCTGGGCAGCTTCCTGGTCGGCTGGATCATCCAGTTCATCGGTCACTATTACGAGGGCCGCAAGCCCGCCTTCGTCGACGACCTGATCGGCCTGCTCGTCGGGCCGATGTTCGTCGTCGGGGAAGCACTCTTCGCGATGGGCTGGGGCCGCGACCTGCTCGCCGAGATCGAACGCCGCGCCGGCCCCACCCATCTGCGCGACCTGACCCATCCCGCCTGAATCGGGCACGTCGCGGGTCTCACCCTTTTGGGGGTCGGGTCTTGCGGGGGCTTGCGGTGCGCCGCCAAGGCGCTTATCTTGGACCGCCGGATCGATCACCGATTCGCCAGGATCTCATCAGGATTTCGCCAGGAGGCCCCATGAAACCGGTGTCCGAGCTCTTGAAGAACCGCTGCTCCAGCGTCTGGCGCATCACGCCGGAAGCGACGGTGTTCGATGCGCTGCATCTGCTCGCGCAGCACGACGTCGGCGCGCTGCTGGTGATGGAGGGCGAGCGGCTGCTCGGCATCTTCTCGGAGCGCGACTACACCCGCAAGATCGCGCTGCAGGGCAGAGATTCGCGCAACACCCAGGTCAAGGAGGTCATGACGCCCAACGTGTTCGTCGTGAAGCCCGACACCGAGTGCCGCGAGTGCATGAGCCTCATGAGCCAGCGCAAGATCCGCCACCTCCCGGTGGTCGAGGGCGCCACCGTCGTGGGCATGCTGTCGATCAGAGACCTGATGGACAACATCATCGCGGACGATGAGCTCACGATCGCCCAGCTCCAGAGCTACATCTACGGCTGACGCGGCAGGAATTTCACCCGCCCCAGAACTGCAGCGCGCGATCGGCGCCCGCCTTCGCGCCGCGCTGCTTAGGCGGCTTGTCCGACGGCGCCGGCGTGCCCATCGCGATCCAGCCGAGCAGCGTTTCTCCCGGCTCGCAGAAGGCGGCGATCAGGCCCGGGTCGCGCGCCTTCGCGCCGCTGAGCATCTTGCCGCCGAAACCCAGCGCCTGCGCGGCGTTGAGGAAGTTCGTCAGCGCCCCGCCCACGCAGGCCCACTGCTCGTGCGCCGGCACCTGGGGATGCCCCATGTCCAGCCGCGCCACGACGGCCACCGTCACCGGCGGCCGCAAGGCGCGTTCCTCGTCCATCGCCAGTCCGTCGGCATCCTTGCCCGCGCGGCGCGCGGCCTCCGCGAAGAGCGCGGCCATCGAGCGCTTCGCCTCGCCGCGCACGACCTTGAAACGGAACGGCACCAGCCCCGCATGGTCCGGCGCGTGCAGTGCGGCATCGACCATCAGGCGCAGATGCGCATCGTCGGGGCCCGGTTCGATCAGGTACTTCGGCCCGACCGAAGCGCGTGCGAGCAACAGCGTCAGGGCGTCGTCGTTCATGGCGGTTCTCTTCATCGATTCAACTGCCGGCGCGCCGCGTAGGAACAGGCGTCGACCAGCATCACCAGCGCCAGCATCGCCAGCAGCACGGTGCAAGTCTCGCCCATCTGGAACAGGCTGAGGTGCAGGCTGAGCATCTGGCCGAGTCCGCCGGCCCCCACGACGCCCAGCACCGTGGCAGCGCGGATGTTGTTCTCCCACCGGTACAGCGTGTAGCTGAGCAGTTGCGGCGCCGCCTGCGGCAGCGTCGCGAACGCGAACACCTGCCAGCGCGACGCGCCCGCCCAGCGCAAGGCCTGGGCGGTCTGCGGCGGCGCGTTCTCCAGCGCCTCGGCCATCAGGCGGCCCAGCACGCCCGTGGTGTGCAGCGCCAGCGCCAGCGTGCCCGGCATCGGCCCCAGGCCGGCCGCGACCAGCAGGATCGCGGCCCAGACCAGTTCCGGCACGCTGCGCAGCGCGTTGAGCAAGAGGCGCGAGCCCGCCCGGAGCAGCCCCGGCGGCCGGCTGGCCAGCAGCGCGATCGCGAGACCGGCGACCGCCGCCAGGCCGCTGCCCAGCGCCGACATCGCCAGGGTTTCCAGCGCGCCCTGTCCCACGCGCGCAAGAAACGCCGGCGACAGTTGCGGCGGGAAGAACTCCGCGATGAAGCGTCCCATCTGCGCGAGCGCTCCGGCACCGAGCAGCTCGCCCCAGCGCAGGGGCAGCGTCGCGAAGCTCGCGACCACTAGCGCGAGCAAGCCGACCAGGAGTGCGCGCACGCCCCATCGCGCCGGCGGCCGGCCCGCGGGCCGCCTGGACTCCGCGCCCTGCCCCGCCTCGCGCGCGGGACGCAGCCAGGCGCTGATCCGGTCCGCGATCGCCACGAGCGCCATGAACACCAGCAGGATGGTCGCGACCTCGGAGCCGGCGAACATCTTGGTCGCGTTGTCCAGTTGCTGGCCGAGTCCACCGGCCCCGACGAACCCGAGCACCACCGAGGACCGGATCGCGCATTCCCAGCGGTAGACGGTGTAGCTCACGAGCTCGTCGGCGCAGCCGGGCAGCGCGCCGAAGAGCAAGGCCTGCAGGCGGCCGGCGCCGCCTCTCAGCAGCGCCTGCGTGGGCGCGCCGTCAGCGCTCTCGAGGATCTCGGCGTAGACCTTGCCGAGCATGCCGCCATACGACAGGGCGATCGCCAGCACGCCCGCGCCGGGTCCGAGGCCGAGCACCCGCACGAGCATCAACGCCCAGACCAGTTCCGGCACGACGCGCAGCACGATCAGCACCAGGCGCACCGTGCCGCGCAACGCCGCCGGCACCGGCCCCATGCGGCCCGCCACCGCCGACACCGACAGCCGTGCCGTCGCCAGCAGCGCCAGCGGCACGGCGATCAACCACGAAAGCGCCAGGCCCACCGTCGCCATCGCCACGGTGCGCCAGGTGTCGGCGGCCAGCATCGTCAGGAACTCGACGTCGACGCGAGGCGTCAGGAACTGCGCGCCGAAGCGCAGCGTCGCCCGCAGGCTGCGCTCGTCGAACAGTTCCCAGGGCCGGAACTCGCACCAGACCAGCAGCGGCCACAGCAGCACCAGCAGCGCGACGGCCAGGGCCCGCCGTCGCGAAGCGGCGGGATCGCGTCGCCAGGGCGCCGCGATCGCTGCGGCAGCGAGGGCGGAGGCACCAGCGCCGGCAGACGGGCTCGCGCTCATCGACACATCGCCTGAGGCACGGCAGCGTGCGACAACTCGTCCGCCGTCGCCGGCGGCGGCTCGTTCAGCAGGTCCGCATAGATCTCATCGAGCTCGCGGGCGCCCAGCCCCCGCGGCGGGCCGTCGTAGACGAGGCGGCCTTCGCGCAGCGCGATCACGCGCGGGAACAGCCGGCACGCCAGCTCGACCTGGTGCAGGCTGCACACGAGCGTTCGGTCCCGCGCGCGGGCGCCGTCCCGCAGGACCTCCAGCACGCGCTGCGCGCGCTGCGGATCCAGCGCCGACAGCGGCTCGTCGGCGAGCCAGAGCCGCGCCTTCGACACCAGCAGCCGCGCGATCGCGACACGCTGACGTTCTCCACCGGACAACTGATCGACCCGGGACCAGAGCCGATCGCCGAGTTCCAGCCGGTCCAGCGCCTCGAACGCGAGCCGCGCCTGCGCCTCGTTCGGGCTGAACAGCATGCGCAGGGTCTGCGACATCGAGGCGCCCGGCAGTTGACCCGCCAGCACCGCGGTGACCACGCGCTGGCGCGGCGGCAGCGGCGGATGTTGAGGCGCCAGCATCAACGCGCGGCGCAGCCGGTGACGGTCGCGCGAGGAGAGATCCCAGGCGTCCTCGCCCGCCAGCCGCAGCGTGCCGGCGACCGGGGCGAGCGCCAGCGCCATCGCGTGCAGCAGCGAGGTCTTGCCGGCACCCGACGCGCCGATCAGCGCGACCTGCTCGCCGGGCTCGATGCGCAGCGACAGCGGCGCGACCAGCGTGCGCATACCGGCCATCAGATGGAGGCCCTCCAGTTCCAGCAGACGCATCGCGATGGTCTCAGTTCATTTCAACAGGTCGGCATTCTCGGCTGCGGCCTTGATGCGCTGATAGTTTTCCACCCGTGTCGGGATGAACTTCGTCGCGCGCTGCAGATCGAGGATCTGCCTGTCCTCCGGCCTGGCCGCGTCGAGCTTCAGGAAGGCGACCCGGATCGCGTCCCGGGTCTCGGCCGGCAAGGCGGCGTGCACGCTCCAGTTGGTGTCGTAGAACGGCTGCGTCGTGAAGAACACTCGGACCGTTGCGGCATCGATCTTCTTTTCCTCCACCAGTTTTTCCCATGCATAGAGATGCAGCACCCCGGCGTCGACCTTGCCCGACACCACCGCCGCGGCGGTGGCGTCATGTCCGCCGGAGTAGTTCACCTGCCGCATGTCCCTCTCGGGATCGATCTTCGCGGCCAGGAGCGTCGCGCGCGGCATCAGGTGCCCGGAGGTCGACGAGACGGGACCGAAGAGGAAGCTGCGGCCTCGCAGCTGTTCCAGTCGCCGGATGCCGCTGTTCGGCTGCGTGATGAAGATGGACCGGTAGCTGGCGTCCCCCTCACGCTGGACCAGCGGGACGATCTTCCCGCCCGTGCGCGCATTGGCCAGCACGAAGGTGAAGCCGCCGAGCAGCGCGAGATCGATCTTCCTGTGGACCAGGCCGTCGACGACGGCCTCGTAGTCGACGGTCGGCACCCACTCGACCTTCATGTCGAGTTCGCGCTCCAGGTACTTGCCGAGCGGCGCGAAGCGGCGGGCGAGCTCGGCGGGGGAGCCGGCGGGAATGGTGGTCACGCGCAACACCTCCCGGGTCTGCGCCAGCGCCGCGCCGCCCGCCGTCACCATGAGCAGCGAGACGGCGCACAGGGCGGCAACGACGCGACCCCATGCTCGCCCCCATGCGCGCCCCCATGCGCGACGCGTCCGGCGAACGTCCCCTGCCGTCACTTGAGCAGCCCGGCGCTTTCGGCGACGGCCCGGATCCGCTGATAGTTCTCGACGCGCGTCGGTACGAACTTGGACGCTTCCTGCAGTGCGAGGATCTCCTGTTCCTCCGGCGTCGCGCGCGGCATCAGGTGGCCGGAGGTCGAGGACCGGGGGCCGAAGCTGAACGACCGGCCCTTCAGATCCTCGAGCCGCCGGATGCCGGAATCGACCGGCGTGATGAACATGGAGCGGTAGTTGGCGTCCTTGTCGCGCTGGACCAGCGGGATGATCTTCCCGCCCGAGCGCATCTGGGCCTGCACGAAAGTGAAACCGCCCAGCATGGCCAGATCGATCGTCCCGTTCACGAGGGCCTCGACGCTGGCCTCGTCATCGGCGCTCCGCGTCCATTCGATCCTCCGGTCGAGCGCGTTCTCCAGGTATCGGCCCAGCGGCGCGTAGCGGCGGCTGAGCTCGACCGGCGAGCCGACCGGGAGGACCGAGACGCGCAGCACCGTCGGCGTCTGCGCGCGCGCCGGTTTGAGCAGGCCCGTCGCGATCAGCGTGAAGCTGATCAGCGCCGCGGCGAGCAGCGTCCGCGGCAATCGTCCCACATGTCGCCAGGCGTCGGGCATGGCAGCCTCCGTTCAACTCACTTCAGCAGACCTGCATTCTCCGCCGCCGCCTTGATGCCGGCATAGTTCTCCGGCTGCGTCGGCACGAACCGTGTCGCGCGTTGCAGGTCCAGGATCTCCTTGCCTTCCGGCGTCGACGCGTTGAGCTTCAGGAACGCGGCCTTGAGCTTCTCTTTCGTCGCGGCCGGCATGTCGGCGTGGACGCTCCAGTTGTAGTCGTAGTACGGCGGGGTCGTGAAGAAGACCTTGACGGCCGAAGTGTCGACCTTCTTCTCGGCGACCAGCTTCTCCCAGACGGAGATGTTGAGCGCGCCCGCGTCCACCTTGCCCGAGGACACGGCGGCGACGGTGGCGTCGTGGGCGCCGGAGAAGGAGATGCGCTTGAGGTCGGCGTCGGGGTTGATCTTCGCGGCCAGCAGGAACGAGCGCGGCATCAGGTGGCCCGAGGTCGACGAGGCCGAACCGAAGCTGAGCGTCTTGCCCTTCAGGTCCTCGAGCTTCGAGATGCCGGACTTCGCCTCGGTGATGAAGACGGAGCGGAACTTCTCGTCCTCCTCGCGCTGCACCAGCGGGACGATCTTGCCGCCGGAACGCACGTTGGCCTGCACAAAGGTGAAGCCGCCGAACCACGCCAGATCGATCTTCTTGTTGACGACCGCCTCGACGGCGGCGGCGTAGTCGGTGACGGGCATCCACTCGACCTTCACGCCGAGTTCCTTCTCCAGGTACTTGCCCAGCGGGGCGAACTTGCGAGAGAGCTCGGTCGGCGATTCGTCGGGGATGGCGGTCACGCGCAGCACCTGCTGCGCCTGCGCCAGCGCGGGGCCCGCGAGGCCCGCGGCGATCAGGCACGCGGCGACGATTCCCTGCAGCACACGGCTGACTGGTCGGAAGAGGCTGGACATCAGAGGCTCCGGTGAGAGGTGAGGAAGGAACGCTGGGAAATTGGCGGAGAGACATGGGAGTCGAACCCACCCGACGGCGCGTGGCGCCGTCCACCGGATTTGAAGTCCGGCCGATCCACCAGGATCGTTGTCTCTCCATTGATCATTGAACATTGATCGGTGAACGTTAATCGATGCGCGGTCATGCGGTCATGCGGTCATGCGGTTTCGGCGGCATGGCCGCGGCTCGCGCCGCCGCCCTCATGATCGTCGATGAACAGCCGGCTGTCGGTCCGAAGCCGGTGCGCGTCGCCGACGCGCCGCAGCACGCCGAGCTTGTCGAAGAATTCCAGCACCTGGATCGCGCGCTTGCGGCCGAGGCCGCTGCGGTCGCGGAACACCGCGGCCGTCACGTCGCCGGCGACGGCCGACGCCCGCGCGATGCGGGCCAACTCATGGACGGCCGCCGGCGCGTAGTAGAGGTCCTTCACGACCTGGAACAGCTCGCCCCGCTGCGACAGCCGCGCCAGCGTCGTGCGCACCAGCGCCTCGGGTTCGTGCGCGTCCTTGGCCAGGTCGCGCGCCCAGGCGCCTTCGAAGCCGGCCGACAGCAGTCGCGGCATCACCTTCTGCGCGAGGCGCTCATCCAGCGCCGACAGCTGCACGCCGTGGGCGGGCAGGTGCGCCGCCGCGCCGCTGATCGCCACCTGGCCGTCGGACGCCATCCGGCGCACGAGCGCCTGCCACAGCGGCTCGGCCATGCGCGGCGCGGCGAGCCGCCGCCAGCGTGCGAGGTCCGGTCCGAGTTCCTCGGGCTGGTCCTCGTGATAGCGCGCCAGCCGCGCGAGCGCGAGGCTCTCCCACAGCGCCGTCTGCGAGGCGCCGAGCGCCCAGGACGGCCCGTCGGTGCCGGGCACGACGGTGCAGGAACCGGCAGACGCGAGGAGCGTCGCGCGCGCGTCGAGTGGGACGCCCTGCCCCGCCGCGAAGCGCGCGAGGTCGACGCCCATTGGCGCCTGCGCGAGCAGGCCCGCGAGCCGCGTCGCCGGCGAGTCGGCGGTCAGCGCGGCGAGTTCCGCCAGCCGCTGCGCCGTGCGTCGATACCGCGCCGGTGCCTGTGGATCGAGCACAACGCCGCCGGCCAGCGCGCGCGTCGCGGCAGCGTCGCGCAGCACCACGCGATCGCCGGCCCACGCACCGATCGCTCGATGCAGCACGAGCTGCACCACCCCCTCCTCGCCCGGCTGCAGGGCCTCGACTGCCTCATACACCTCGTGCAACTCATGCAGGTCGGCCACCTCATGCACGTCGGACATCTCAGCCGCCGCGACGGGGCTTACGCCCTCTCCCGCCTGCGGGAGAAAGCGCGGGTGAGGGCCAGCGGCCTGCGCAGTACCGAAGCGCCCGAGCACCGCCACTGATCCGGTGACGGCTGCCGCCCCGACATGCACATGCACGGGCAGGCCGCTGCGCAGCGCCCTGCTTTCCTCGGGCGACAAGCGCAGACGCACGTCGAGGCGCTCCGTCCACTGTGCGATCTCCGGCGCGGCCAGCCATTGACCGCGCTCGACGTCGTCCTTCTCCAGACCGGCGAGGCCGATGGCCACGCGTTGCCCGGCGCCGGCGCGTTCCGCGGGCTCGCTCTGCGCATGCAGGCTGCGGACGCGGCCGCGCCGTGGCGACTGACCCGGCGCAGGCGGCAGCAGCAGAAGCTCGTCGCCGATCGCCACCGCCCCGGCATGGGCGGTGCCGGTGCACACCGTGCCGACGCCGGCGAGGCTGAACACGCGATCCACCGCGAGCCGGAAGCCGCGTCCCGCGATCTCGCGCGGCGGCAGCGCCTTCGCCGCGGCGATCAGATGCTCGCGCAACGCGCGCACGCCCTCGCCCGTCGTCGCGGCGACCTCGAACACCTCAGCCTCCGCCAGCGGCGTGCCGGCCACCAGCGCGCGGATCTCCTCGCGCCGCTGCACGCGCAACGCCGGCTCGACGCGGTCGCACTTGGTCAACGCGATCGTCCCGCGCGCGATCCCCAGCAGCGTCAGCAGCGCCAGATGCTCACGCGTCTGCGGCATCACGCCGTCGTCGGCGGCCACCAGCAGCAGCGCGTGATCGATCCCGGTCGCGCCGGACAGCATCGTGTGCACGAGGCGCTCATGCCCCGGCACGTCGACGAAGCCGATGCGCCCGACTTCGCCCCCGTCCATGAACGCATACCCGAGCGCGATGCTGATGCCGCGCCGCTTTTCCTCGGGCAGCCGATCGGTGTCGACGCCGGTCAGCGCCTTCACCAGCGTCGTCTTGCCGTGGTCGATGTGGCCGGCGGTTCCGACGATCACGCGAGCTGCTCCTTCAGCCGCGGGAGCTGCTCCACGAAGTCGGCCTCCTCGTGCGCCTCGTCGAGGCAGCGCAGGTCCATCCAGAGTTCGTCGGCCTGCACGCGCGCGATGACCGGCAACGGCAGCGCGCGCAGCGCCGTGAGCAATTCATCGAGCGCCCGCCCGATGCCGCGCTTGCCCGGCAAACGCGGCGTCAGCACCCATCCCGCCGACGCGAGCGTCTCCACCGGCAGCGATCCCGAGCCGATCTGCCCGCGCATCGCGCTGACCCGCGCGCCGAAGCGCGGCGCGACGGCGTCTTCCACGCGCGCCAGCAGCCGCTCCGCCTGCGCCTGGATCCGGTCGACCGGTCGCGTCAGCAGGCGCAGCGTCGGCAGGTCCTGCGTCAGCCGGTCCGGCTGCAGATAGAGCCGCAGCGTCGCCTCCAACGCCGCCAGCGGCAGCTTGGACAGCCGCAGCGCCCGCTTCATCGGGAACTTGCGGATCTTCTGCACCAGGTCCCTGCGACCCACGATCAGCCCCGCCTGCGGCCCGCCCAGCAGCTTGTCGCCGCTGAAGGTCACGACATCGCAGCCGTCGGCCAGCATCGCCTGCGGGAGCGGTTCGGCGGGCAGGCCCCATTGCGCCAGATCGACCAGCGATCCGCTGCCGAGGTCCGTCATCAGCGGCACGCCCGCGCCCTTCGCGATCAGGGCGAGTTCGGCCTCGCTCACGGAAGCGGTGAATCCCTGGATCGCGTAGTTGCTGGTGTGGACCTTCATCAGCAGCCCGGTGTGCGGGCCGATGGCGGCCTCGTAGTCCCGCGCGTGCGTGCGGTTGGTCGTGCCGACTTCCACCAGCCGCGCGCCCGCCGCCGCCATCACGTCGGGCATGCGGAAGGCGCCGCCGATCTCGACCAGCTCGCCGCGCGACACCACGGCCTCTTTCCCCCCGGCCAGCGCGGCGATGCCCAGCAGCACCGCGGCGGCGTTGTTGTTGACCACGGTCGCCGCCTCGGCGCCGGTGATGTCGCACAGCAGCGATTCGACGAGGCTGTCGCGGTCGCCGCGCTCGCCGCGCGCGAGGTCGAACTCCAGGTTGTTCGGCGAGCTCATGCAGGTCAGCACATGGCGCAGCGCCTCGTCGGCAAGCAGCGCGCGGCCCAGGTTGGTGTGCAGCACCGTGCCGGTCAGGTTGATCACGCGGCGCATGCGCGGCGCGAGGCGCTGGCCGCAGAGGCGGTCGAGCTCGGCCGGCAGGTGATGGAGTTCCGCCATCGTCAGCGTGCCGCCCAACGCGCGTCCGCGCGACGCTTCGAGCAGCCTGCGCGCTTCGGCCGCGACGAACGCGTGCCCATGCCGCGCCATCAGGTGCGTCACCGCCGGATCGCGCAGCAGGCGATCGACGGACGGCAGGTCCTTGGGGGCCGCGACCGGATCCTGACTGCTGACCGGGGAGCCTGCCGTCGGACCATGAACCATGGATGCCTCGGGCCTCATGCTCAGTGTCCTCCGGGATCCGGTGGCGGCGCGTCGGGCTCGCCGAGGATCAGCAGCGGATTGAACCCCTGCCGCACCAGCCCCTGTTCACCGACCAGCAGGTCCAGCGTCAAGCTCGCCAGATCGTCGGCCAGCGGCTCGACCTGCAGGTCCTTTTCCATGTGGACCTGCTTCAGGTAATGCCCGCAGGTCTCGCAGCACTCGGCGGCCACGGCCTCGGAGGTCTTCCCGTCGGCGTCGATCAGGCTCTGGAAGGTGATGCCTTTGGTGCCCTGGCAGTGCGTGCACTTGATGCGCACGTAATGCCACTGCGCGCCGCACAGCGCGCAGGCCAGGAAGCGCTGCCCCGACTGCTCCGCCGCGATGCGCGTGATCGAGGCCACCGGCCGCGAGCCGCAGCACGGGCAGACGGTGGGGTCGTCGATCATGCCGAAGGGCGCGACGTGCTCGCCCTGGTCGCTGTCGTCGTAGCGCTGCTGCAGACGCACGACGAGCCGCGCCCAATGCACCTGGAGCGCCGCGGCGATCAGCGGCGCCGCCGCGGGTTCGAGGCCCGGCGCGCCGCCGGCGAGCAACGCATCCGCCTGGTGCTCCAGCCAATCGTCGTCCGCTTCGCCGAGCTGTTTCACCAGCGCCCTGGCCGGATCGGGAATCGCTGACCTGCCCATCGCGCCCAGCAGCGCGCCGAGCTCGTCGCGCCACGCCGCATCGCGCGGGAAGGTCGCCACATCGAGCGGCGGCAGCCCGCCCACCATCGCGCTGTTGACCAGCACCTCAGCCGGCAGCGCCACCGCGTCCGGTCGCTTGAAGCGCTCATGCTGCGCCTGCGACAGCTCGGCCATGAACAGCAGGTAGTCGCGCATCGCATGCCCCTCGGCCAACTGCCGCAGGCGCATGGCGCGCCCGGCGAAGAGGCCGGGCTCCGGCACCTTCACCGGCGCGGCGCGCGCGCCGGCGTTGACTGCGATCTCTTCCGGGGTCATGACCCGGATGGGGCTGGAAGACGTCATGCGCGAGGCCGCTCCTTCACTTCCTTGTGCCACAGCGGATGATGGTGTGCGGCCCAGGTGTCGGTGACCGTACCACGGGTCATCGCCCGGAACGAGCCCTTGACCCAGATGGCGGCGTAGACATGGATGATGATCGTCAGGATCAGGATCGCCGCGGACGCCGAATGCAGCAGCACCGCGATGCGTCGCATCAGGATGTTGCCTTCGGGGAACCAGGCGTGCCAGAACATGAAGCCGGTGACGAGCAGGATGGCGAGCGTCACCACCATGACCCAGAAGACGATCTTCTGCCCGGCGTTGTACTTGGCCGCCGGCTGGACGCCTTCTTTTCCGGCGCCGGTGATCATGGTGGGACTCTGGCGCATCCATTGCGAGTCGGCGCTGATCCAGAGGTTGTCCCGCCACATCCGCGCCGCGAGGAACGCGAACGCGATCACCATGCCCAGGCCCATGTAGGGATGCAGCACGCGCGTCCACGGCCCGCCGCCGAAGAGATGACTGAGGAAGTAGAGGCTCGGGTGGAAGAAGGCCAGGCCCGACAGCCCGGCGCACAGGAACAGCAGCACGATGAGCCAGTGGTTGAGCCGCTGGCTGTCGCGATAGCGTTGCAGCAACATGGGGGACTCCCGGTGGATCAGAGGCCGCCGCTGGGCGGGGTGTACGACGAGCGACGCGGCGCCTCGCCCGCATGCGCATCCGGACCATCAGGACCTTCGCCCCGCTTCGCGCGCTCGTAGGCCAGTTCCTCCTCGGGATCCGGCTCGTCGTGCGCCGTCTTCTGCGGACCGACCTTCATGTAGTGGAAGAAGCCGGCCACCGCCGCGCCGACCATCGCCGCCACCGCCAGCGGCTTGGCCGCGCCCTTCCACAGGGACACGAAGGGACTGATCTGCGGATCCTTGGGGAGCCCGTGATAGAGCGTCGGCTGGTCCGCATGCTGCAGCACGTACATCACGTGCGTGCCGCCGACGCCCAGCGGGTCGTAGACGCCGGCGTTGGCATAGCCGCGCTCCTTCAGGTCGACGATGCGCTCGGACGCGAACTCATGCATGTCCTCCTTCGAGCCGAAGCGGATCGCCCCGGTCGGACAGGCCTTCACGCAGGCGGGTTCCAGGCCGACGCCCACGCGGTCCGAGCACAGGCTGCACTTGTAGGCCTTGTTGTCGGCCTTGCTGATGCGCGGCACGTCGAAGGGACAGCCCGTCACGCAGTTGCCGCAGCCCACGCAGTGCTCCGAGATGAAGTCCACGATGCCGTTCTGGTACTTCACGATCGCGCCGGGCGCCGGACAGGCCTTCAGGCAGCCGGGATCGTCGCAGTGCATGCAGCCGTCCTTGCGGATCAGCCATTCGAGCTTGTTCTCGACGACCTCCACTTCGGAGAAACGCATCACCGTCCACGACTGCGGGGTCAGGTCGCGCGGGTTGTCGTAGGTGCCGTGGGTGTCGCCGACGTCGTCGCGCAGGTCGTTCCACTGCATGCAGGCGACCTGGCAGGCCTTGCAGCCGATGCACGAGGAGACGTCGATGAGCTTGGCGACCTCCGTCGTCGTGCGCCGCGCGTCGGGGCTGGGCAACGTCGTGGCGGAGCGCTTGGCGATGTCGAGGGATTGCAATGAAGACATGACGCTCCTCCTCAGGCTTTTTCGATGTTGACGGTGAAGCTCTTGAACTCGGGCGTCTGGGTATTCGCGTCACCCACGAACGGGGTGAGCGTGTTCACCAGGTACCCGGGCTTGGCCACGCCGACGAAGCCCCAGTGGTTGGGCAATCCGACGGTGTGGACCCGCTTGCCGCCGACATCCAGCGACGCCACGCGTTTGGTCACCACGCAGACCGCCTTGATGAAGCCGCGGTTGGAGCTGACCTTCACCTGATCGCCGTTGGCGATCCCCTTCTCCTTCGCGAGTTCCTCGCCGATCTCCACGAACTGCTGTGGCTGGATGATGGCGCTGGTGCGCACGTTCTTGGTCCAGTAGTGGAAGTGCTCGGTGAGCCGGTAGCTCGTCGCCACGTACGGGAACTTGTCCGGCTTGCCGAAGGCCTCCCGGTCGGCCTTGAACACCCGGCCAGCCGGGTTGTTCATCGCCTTGGGATTGTTCGGATGCATCGGGTTGACCGTCAGCGGCGACTCGAAGGGCTCGTAATGCTCCGGCAACGGACCGTCCACCATGCCGCTGGGCGCGAACAGGCGCGCCACGCCTTCGGCGGTCATGATGAAGGGCCGCACCGCGTCCTCGTCGTTGGGGTTGGCGTCGGCGCGGATGTCCGGCACGTCGGAGCCGCCCCACTTGTCGGTGTAGCTGATCAGCCGCCGCTTCGGATTCCACGGCTTGCCGCTCGGATCGCAGGACGCGGCGTTGTAGAGCACGCGCCGGTTCGCCGGCCAGGCCCAGGCCCAGCCCAGCGTCTGGCCGATGCCCCACGGGTCGCTGTTGTCGCGCCGCGCCATCTGGTTGCCGGCCTGCGTCCACGCGCCGGCATAGATCCAGCAGCCGCTGGACGTGCTGCCGTCGTCGCGCAGCAGACCGAAGCCCGACAACTGCTCGCCGGCCTTCGCCAGCACCTTGGTCGCGTCCTTCGGGTCGGTCACGTCGGCCAGCGCCTTGCCGTTGAACTCCATCGCCAGCTCCTCGGCCGAGGGACTGTGCGGGATCTTGTACGGCCAGCTCAGGTTGACGATGGGGTCGGGGAACGCGCCGCCGTCCTTCTGGTAGAGCGTGCGCAGTCTCAGGAAGATCTCCGCGATGATCTCCGCGTCGCCCTTGGCTTCGCCCGGAGGCTCGGCGCCCTTCCAGTGCCACTGCAGCCAGCGGCCGGAGTTGGTCAGCGAGCCGTCCTCTTCCGCGAAGCAGGTGCTCGGGAAGCGGAACACCACCGTCTGGATCTCTTCCGTCTTCACATCGTTGTGCTCGCCGTAGTTCTTCCAGAACTCGGCGGTCTCGGTGTTGAGCGGATCGATGACGGCGAGGAACTTCAGCTTGGACAGGCTCTCGACCACCTTCTTCTTGTTGGGGAAGGACCCCACGGGATTGAAGCCCTGGCAGATGTAGCCGTTGACCTTGCCCTGGTGCATCAGCTCGAAGGCCTGCAGCACGTCGTAGCCCTTGTCCCACTTCGGCAGGTAGTGGTAGGCCCAGTCGTTCTCCTTGGTCGCGGCCTTGCCCCACCACGCCTTCTGCTGGCTGACGAAGAACTTCGGGTAGTTCTGCCAGAAGCTCATCTGGTTGGGGCGCAGCGGCTTGAGGGCCTTGGTCTTGTAGTAGGTCTCGAGGTCCTGCTCCGAGTCCCTGGGCAGCGCCATGTAGCCGGTCAGCGAGGTCGACAGCAGGCCCAGGTCGGTGAGGCCCTGGATATTGCTGTGGCCGCGCAGCGCGTTCATGCCGCCGCCGGGCTGGCCGATGTTGCCGAGCAGCAGCTGCACCAGCGCGCCGGTGCGGATGATCTGCGAGCCCTGGCTGTGCTGCGTCCAACCCAGCGCGTACATGATCGTCATCACCTTGCCGGGCACCGAGGTCTCGGCGATCTGGCGGCAGATCTCGACGAACTTGTCCTTGGGCGTGCCCGTGATCTCGCTGACCTTCTCGGGCGTGTAGCGCGAGTAATGCGTCTTCATGACGTTGAGCACGCAGCGCGGATGCTGCATCGTCATGTCGACCTTGGCGAAGCCCTTGTCGTCCATCTCGTAGGCCCACGACGCGTTGCTGTAGGCGCGCTTGGCCTCGTCGTAGCCGGAGAACAGGCCGTCCTCGAACTTGTAGCCCTCATTGATGAGGAAGGGCGCGTTCGTGTAATGCCGGACGTACTCGGTCTGGATCTTGTTGTTGCTCAGCAGATAGTTGATCACCCCGCCCAGGAAGGCGATGTCGGACCCCGCGCGGATGGGCGCGTAGTAGTCGCTCATCGCGGCCGAGCGCGTGAAGCGCGGGTCGACGACGATCAGCCGGGCCTTGTTGTGGTGCTTGGCCTCGATCACCCACTTGAAGCCGCAGGGATGCGCCTCGGCGGCATTGCCGCCCATGATCAGCACGAGGTCGGCGTTCTTGATGTCCACCCAGTGGTTGGTCATCGCGCCGCGTCCGAACGTCGGGGCCAGACTGGCCACCGTCGGTCCGTGTCAGACGCGAGCCTGGTTGTCGAACGCGAGCAGCCCCATCGAGCGCATCGCCTTGTGAGTGATGTAGCCCGATTCGTTCGAGGACGCGGACGCGCAGATCATCCCGGTCGACAGCCAGCGGTTGACAGGCTTGCCGTCCGCATTCCTGGCGATGAAATTGGCGTCGCGGTCGGCCTTGAGCAGCTTCACGAAGCGGTCCATCGCTTCGCCCCAGCTGACACGCTTCCACTCCTTGGCACCAGCCTCGCGGATCTCCGGATACTTCAGCCGGTTGGGGCTGTGGACGAAGTCCAGCAGGCCCGCCCCCTTCGGGCACAAGGTGCCGCGGTTGACCGGATGATCAGGGTCGCCCTCGATGTGGACGATCTCGGAGGTGACGTTCTTCGCCTTGTCCCCGAGCGAGTACATGATGATCCCGCAACCCACCGAGCAATAGGGGCAGGTGTTGCGGGTCTCGGTCGCCCGGGCAAGCTTGAACTGGCGTGTCTCGGCCAGTGCGGCTGTCGGAGAAAATCCCAACGCCACGAGGCTGGAGCCCATCACGGCCGCCCCGCTCACCCGGAAGAAATGCCTCCGGTTCATGTCCATCTTGTGCCTCCTGGGTTCGGTGCCCCGACATGCAAGGCCCGACCTGGGTGAAACGCACGGCCGTCACGCGGCCCGTCCGAGCATTTCGGCACAAAGCTCCCACTTTGTCCAATGAGGAGTCACCCTCTGGGGAGAGGAAGAACCGCAGCGCGCACCACGCTTGACGGTGGCTTTTTCTGGGCCGCGCTCTTGTGCGGTGCAACGCACGGCGTGCGTCGCCGGGGATGCATTCCTGCCTCGGATCGAGCGCACCGCCGCGCAGGCCGGAGCCCCTCTCCGCTCAGTCTGCTCCTCGCCGCTCGGAATTCGCTCCGAGGGGCACCGGCCTGCGCGGCTCACGTTGCAGTGCAGCACTGCGTCGAGAATGGCGGAGGCGGGGAGGCAGGGGTCAGGTGTTTTTCGAGATGGTGATCGTCGGAAATTTCGAGGAGTAATCCTTCGCCTGCCCCGCCAGCTTCACCGCCACCTTGCGCGCGATCTGCTTGTAAGCCTGCGCATGCACGCCGTCGGGCTCGGCGACGACCGTGGGCTTGCCACTGTCCGCCTGCTCGCGGATCGACAGGGCCAGCGGCAGCGAGCCGAGCAGCTCCTGGCTGTACTGGTCCGCCATGCGCTGCCCACCGCCGCTGCCGAAGATGTGCTCGGCGTGACCGCAGTTGCTGCAGATGTGGATGGCCATGTTCTCGACAATGCCCAGGATGGGCACGCCGACCTTCTCGAACATCTTCAGGCCCTTCTTCGCATCGATCAGCGCAATGTCCTGCGGCGTCGTCACGATGATGGAGCCGCTCACCGGCACGCGCTGGGACAAGGTCAGCTGGATGTCGCCAGTCCCCGGCGGCATGTCGATCACCAGGTAGTCCAGATCGCGCCAGCGCGTCTGGCGCAGCAACTGCTCCAGCGCCTGCGTGGCCATCGGACCGCGCCAGACCATCGCCTGGTCGTCCTCGACCAGGAAGCCGATGGACATCAGCTGCAGGCCATGCGATTCCAGCGGCTCCATCGTCTGACCGTCGGTGCTCTCCGGACGCCCGCTGACGCCCAGCATCAGCGGCAGGCTGGGACCATAGATGTCCGCGTCGAGCAGACCCACCGTCGCCCCTTCGGCCGAGAGCGCCAGCGCGAGGTTGGCCGCGGTCGTGCTCTTGCCGACGCCACCCTTGCCGGACGCCACCGCGATGATGTTCTTCACGCCGGGTAGCAGTTGCACGCCGCGTTGCACGGCGTGGGCCGTGATCCTGGTCGTCACGCCGACGCTGACGTTGCCCACGCCCGGCACCGCGCGCGCCGCCTCGACGAGCGCCGCGCGCAGCGCGTCGATCTGGCTCGCGGCCGGGTAGCCCAGCTCGATCTCGAAGCTGACCGCGTCGCCCTGCACCTTCAACTGCCGGAGTTGCTTCGTGGAGACGAAGTCGCGACCGGTGTTGGGATCGATCACCTGCTGCAGGGCCTGTAGCAGCGCGGCTTCTTGAATCTGGGACATGGGGCTTTTCGAATGACGCGTCGCCGAATGGACGCAAAACGCGGGAATGGCGCGAAGTCTAGCGGGAATGACAAAAGGGGTTGCAACTTGCGTTGCAACCCCTTTTATTTGGTGGGCCCTGAAGGATTCGAACCTTCGACCAACGGATTAAGAGTCCGCTGCTCTACCAACTGAGCTAAGAGCCCGAAATTCTTTTCGGTCCGCTTGATTCTTGCGAATTTGGCGAAGCCGCGATTATGTCAGATATTTTGATCTCGTCACACCGAATCCTCTCTGACATCGTTTCGTCGTCCGTGAATCGCACGCAACATCTTGCGTCGCTTCACGCTGACGATCCGACAAGGATCGGTGGTGGGCCCTGAAGGATTCGAACCTTCGACCAACGGATTAAGAGTCCGCTGCTCTACCAACTGAGCTAAGAGCCCCCGAGAAATTCCATCTGAAGCAAATGGTGGGTCGTGCAGGATTCGAACCTGCGACCAACGGATTAAAAGTCCGCTGCTCTACCGACTGAGCTAACGACCCAAAGCCTGCACGCCTAAGCCTGCTTCCAGCAGTGAAAGCCAGGTTGCCCTGACCTCCTCCACATCGCTTCGAGGTGTTTGCCCCTCAGCAGAGCCTCACATTATAGGACGGTTTTTTGCGACCGTGCAAGCGCCTTCAAATATCGTGTCACCAGTTCGGCCGCGGCCGTCATGCCGAAGCCGGCAGTGACCGCCACGCTTGAGCCATAGCCGTGGCAATTCAGGTTGCCATCGATGTCGCAGGCCTCCACGCCTTCAGGCCGCGTCACCGGTTCGCGTGAGAACACGCAGGTCACGCCCATCGCGCCTTCGCGCGGTGCTGCGTGGAACTTGCGCAGCCGCTGGCGCAGGCTCGCGAGCAGCGGATCATGCGTGGTCTCGGACAGGTCCAGGATCTCGACGGCTTGCGGGCGGTGCTTGCCGCCCGCCGCGCCGATGCAGATCTGCGGCAGCTTCAAGGCCCTCGCCCAGGCGGCGATCTGCGCCTTGGCGCGGACCTGGTCGCAGGCGTCGACGATGCCGTCGACCTGCACGTCGCCGAGCAGCGACGGCCAGTTCTGTTCGTCGACGAAGTCCTCGATGGTGACAACCTCGCAGCCCGGATGGATATCGGCGATGCGCTGCTTGAGCGCCTCCGCCTTGGCCATGCCCAGCGTGCTGCCGAGGGCCTGCACCTGGCGGTTGATGTTGGATTCGGCGACATGGTCCAGATCGACCAGCACGAGCCGGGCGACGCCCATGCGCGCCAGCGCCTCGACGACCCAGGAGCCCACGCCGCCCAGCCCCACGACGCAGAAACGCGCCGCACGCAGCCGCGCGTAGTCCCGGTCGCCATGCAGGCGGCGCAGACCACCGAAGCGGCGCTCCGCGTCCGCTTCCAGATCGAGGGGGCCGTGCCCGGTCGCCAGACTCAAGATCGATGCGCGCCTGAGCGCGTCCTCAACGGGTGGGAACAGCGGATGGGCTCAGCGCAGGCCGGCCGCGCGTTCCTTGGCGGCCTTCGCGGCCTCGCTGCCGGGATAGGCCTTCTGCAGGTCGTCCAGCGTCTTGCGGGCGCTCTTGGTGTCCTTGAGCTCGATCTGGCAGTTGGCGATCGCCAGCAGGCTCTCGGCCGCGCGCGGGTGGTCCGGGTTGGCGGCGACGAAGGCCTTGAAGGTCGCGATCGCGCCCTTGTAGTCGCGCTTGCCGTACTGCGCATTGCCCAGCCAGAAACGCACCGAGTCGGAGAAACCGCTCGCCGGGAAACGCGTCAGGAAGGAGGTGAAGGCGGAGGTCGCCTCGTTGAAGTCGCCGCGGCGGATGAGACCCATCGCGGCATCGAACTGGCGCTTCTCTTCCGGATCGGCCTGGAATTCCTTGCCGTCCAGCGACACCTTCTGCGGCTCCAGCGGGCGCAGCCGGTTGTCGAGCGTGGCCGACTGGTCGGCCACCTTGCGCTGGGTGTCGGACAGGTCGCGCGCGAGCTGTTCGTTCTGGCCGCGCATCTTGGCCAGGTCCGATTTCAGCGCCTCGATCTGTCCGGACAGATCCAGCAGACCGCGTCGCGCGGTCTCGAGCTGGTTCTGCAGTTCCGTGACACGGGCACGCTGCGCGTCGTCGTTCTGCGTCATCTTGGTCCGCAGGTCGAGGATGGCCTTGCGGGCCTCGTCGTCCTCGAACAGCGCCGCCCGCGCGGGGCCGGCGGCGCTCAACGCCATCAGCACGCCGACCAGCACGGCCTTGGCCGTCGGAGTCAGCGCGAACGGAAGGAAACGATCCATACGCAGCATGCTCATGTCACCGGATTACTTGTCGCGCAGTTCGACGCGACGGTTCTTGGCCCACGCCTCTTCGTTGTGGCCGGTGTCGGTCGGACGCTCCTTGCCGAAGCTCACCGCCTCGACCTGGCCCGCCGTGACGCCCAGCAGCGTCAGCGACTTGGCGACGGCTTCGGCACGCTTCTGGCCCAGGGCCAGGTTGTATTCGCGACCGCCGCGCTCGTCGGCGTGGCCTTCGAGGCTCAGCTGCAGCGTCTTCTTGTTGTTCAGACGCTTGGCGTGGTTCTCGATCAGGCTGCGGTACTCGTCCTTGACGACGAAGCTGTCGAAGTCGAAGAACACGACGCGCTGGTTGGACACCGCGGCGTCCAGTTGGGCGCCCAGGTCGACGGTCTCGACCTTGCGCTGGGCGTTGGCGTTCGGGTCGACGGCCGGGCCGCTCGGGGTCGTCGCGACCGGCGCCTTGTTTTCCACCGGGGCCGGTTCATCCAGCTTGGTGGAGCTGCAGGCGGACAGGGCGGCCGCGGCCACCAGGCCCAGCATCAGTTTTTCGAATTTCATGGACATACGCTCCTAGAGGTCAAAGCGGGCGAGGAAGTTACGGTCAGGACATGGCGGTGGACAGCGCCGCCGGTGAAGCCGCGGGGGAACAGCAATTGTGAATCATCGGCTAACACATCCGTGGGGCAGGGGTGCCTGCGCGGCGTGTCGGCCAAGTCGTCGCGGTCGCGCCTCGCACGGGACGGGCGAGGTGCGACGCCAACGTAGGCAATCCTCGTGCCCGACGTTGCGAAAGCCAACAGATTTTCGAACGGAGACCGGGTCGGCATCGCGCCCGCTCAGTTGCCGAAGGGACCCCAGGCGGGTTCCCGGATGTCGGAAGACCCCGGGGTGTCCAGCCTGGCCTTGACCTTGCCGTCGAGCGTCGTGGTCACCAGCGTGTCGCGGCCGCCGGTGCGGGTCGCGTAGACGATCAGCTTGCCGTTGGGCGCGAAGCTGGGGCTCTCGTCGTCGCTGGTGTCGGTGATCTGCTGGACCTGGCCGCTGCCGAGGTCCATCACGCACAGCTTGAAGGTGCCGCCGCCGACGCGGGTGATGTAGGCCATCGTGCGGCCGTCGGGGCTGATGGCCGGGCTGATGTTGTAGTTGCCGTTGAAGGTCACGCGCTCGGCGCCGCCGCCGCCGGCCGGCGTGCGGTAGATCTGCGGCGCGCCGCCGCGGTCGCTGACGAAGTAGATCTGCGCGCCGTCGGGCGAGAAGGTCGCCTCGGTGTCGATCGCCGAGGTCTGCGTCAGGCGCTTGGCGCCGGAGCCGTCCTTGTTGATCAGGTAGAGCTGCGAGCCGCCTTCGCGCGACAGCGTCACGACCAGCTGCTGGCCGTTGGGCGAGTACGAGGGCGCGCTGTTGCTGCCACGGAAGTCCGCGACCTTGCGGCGCTTGCCGGTGCGCAGGTCCTGGATCCAGACCACGGCCTTGCGCGACTCGAAGCTCACGTAGGCGAGCTCGTTGCCGTCCGGCGACCAGGCCGGCGAGATGATCGCCTCGGGGCTGTTGAGCACGGACTGCGCGCCCAGGCCGTCGGCGTCGGCGACGATCAGCGAGTAGCGCGGACCGGCCTTGTTGACGTAGGCCAGCCGCGTGGCGAAGACGCCGCGCTCGCCGGTGAGCTTCTGGTAGATCGTGTCGGCGATCTTGTGCGCCGACAGGCGCAGGTCGCCGGCAACGACGGGCAGGCTCTCGCTGCCCAGGTCCGAACCCTTGACCACGTCCCACAGCCGGTAGCGGACGTCGAAGCGGCCATCGGCCAGCCGCGTCGCCGAGCCCGCAGCCAACGCGTCCGCGGCGCGTGCGCGCCAGTCGACGAACTGGGGTTGGGAGGTCTCGCTCATGCCGGCCTGGCCAGGCACGATGCTGAACTGGCCGCTGCGCTCCAGGTCGGCGCGGATGATCGCCGCGAGGGGCTGGCCGGTGGCCGATTCGTTGTTGAAGTCGCTGATCGCGATCGGCAGCCGCGTGGCGCCGACACCGGCGATCTCGACCCGGAACTGCGCCAGCGAGGGCATCGCCAGTCCAGCGGCCAGGCCCCCGAGCAATCCGCGGCGCGTCAGCGCGCTGATGCCGGAAGGAAGAAGAGCGGAAGGGGTGGCAATCGTCTTGGTGCTCATCGGCTTGCGGAACGAATGGAGGCCTGATTGTGCCCGAGGCCTGGACAGGGGTTGCGATGCAGTGAGGTTACAAAGGGCAAGCCCATGGCAAGCGGCGCTCCAGACCGACAGCCATCCACCCGACAGGTCAGTCGATGACTCGAACCAGTCGGTGTCGACGGCATCTTCTACGAGTTCCGGTCATGGCGCCGTCTCAGTCCGATTCCCAGAATGACTCCCTTCGCCCGCTCCGCGCCACCACAGCGGCGACCGAAAGGAAGTCATGTCCGATCCGATGTTCTCCAGCCGCCACGCACGCCCCCGGTCGTCCGTCATCGACCGCCTGCGCCCATGGCTGATCGGCGTCGCGTGGCTGCTGTTCGCCGGACTTTTCAAGGCCGCGCTCGCGCAGCCGGCGGACAGCAGCGTGCCGTCACTGACCCTGGTGATCCCGTTCAGCGCCGGCAGCGGACCCGATCACGTCGCCCGCACGATGGCTCAGGTCTGGGCCGAGCGCGCCGGCGGACAGGTCCTGGTCCGCAACCTGCCGGACCGCCAGGGTTACCTTGCCGCGCGGCAGGTGGCGACGGCACGTCCCGACGGGCAGGTCCTGCTGCTGACCTGCAGCACCTTGCTGGATCGCCCTGCGCGTCTCCCTGACGATCCCTTCCAGCCGCCGGCAGCGTCCGCCGAGGACTTCACCCCGATTTCGCGCGTCGGACAGCTTCCCTTCGTCACCGTGTTCCCGCCGGGCATGTTCGGGCGATGGCTGACGCGCCTGGCGACGCCGCCGGCATTCGCAACCACCCCAACGGCGCCCGCTGCGGAGGACGCCGCGACCCTGGCCCGTGTGCTGCCCGCCACGCCTGCCGACCGCTCGGCCCTGATGGCGGCGCCGGACTGGGAGGACTTCGAAGCCCTCACCTCGCGGGACGCGCCGGCGTGGAACGCGCTGCTGGCGCCGCCGCACCTGCCCGGCAAGCTCGCGGACCAGTTGCGCACGACCTGGGGTCAGGTCGTGTCCGATCCCCGCGTGAGGATGGCGCTGGCCCAGACCGGAACCGAACTGTGGGAACGCCTCCCTGCGGGCGAGGTCCGGGGAGCTGCACGATGAGCTCCAGGATGATCTCCACGATGGGCCCCACCATGAACCCCAAGATGAGCGGCAGCGCCTTCAAGCACCTGGTGGCGGCGACGGCGCATTTCCACCGCCTGGTCCGGGCCCAACTGGTGACCGGGAGCGGACTGGCACACGCGCAGACGCAGATCCTCGGCGCGGCCCGGCTGGCCGGCCTGCTCATGTTCCGCAGTTTCCGCATCGACACCGGCGCGCTCGCGCCCGGCATGCAGGTTCCGTCGGCGGAGGCGGAGATCCACGGCGCCCGGTTGCGGGAGGTCCTGCTGGCCACCTTGCAGCAGCTCGGGCATGCGCTGCACATCGACGATGTCGATCCGCGCTGCAGGACCGCGGCGCTGTCGCGCCTGGCCTTCATCGAGGTGCACGAGCGCCTCACCCTGCCGGTGCTGGCCTATCTGGCGCATTCGCCGATGGGGATCCGCGATGCCGCGGTCGCGGCCGCCAGCGCCACCGCGGGCCTGATCCACGACCATGTGCCCGCGATGCCGGCCCATCAGGCGGCCGCCCTCGCCCTCCACGGCTTCGAGGAAGGTCTGACGACGGTGCCCTGGCCGCTGGACGCGACCTGCGCCGCGGCCTTCGGCGAGCCGCCCCGCCCCTACATCAGCACGATGTCGTAGTGCTCGGTCTGGTTGGTCGGCTCGGCGGTCAGCGAGATCGGCTTGCCGATGAAGTCCGAGAGCCCGGCCAGATGCTGGTTCTCCTCATCGAGCAGCATCTCGACGACATTGGCCGCGGCGACCACGCGGAATTCCTTCGGATTGAACTGCCGCGACTCGCGCAGGATCTCCCGCAGGATCTCGTAGCAGATGCTGCGCGCGGTCTTGACCTGGCCACGGGCGTCGCAGGTCGGACACGGCTCGCAGAGCATGCGAGCCAGTGACTCGCGGGTGCGCTTGCGCGTCAGTTCGACCAGTCCCAGCTGCGTGAAGCCACCGATCGTCACCTTGGTGCGGTCGCGGCTCAACTGCTTGCGGAACTCCTGCAGGACGGCAGTCTTGTGCTCCTCGCGGGTCATGTCGATGAAGTCGACGATGATGATGCCGCCCAGGTTGCGCAGCCGCAGCTGGCGCGCGATGGCGCCGGCCGCCTCGAGGTTGGTCTTGAAGATGGTGTCGTCGAAGTTGCGCGCGCCGACGAAACCGCCGGTGTTCACGTCGATGGTCGTCATCGCCTCGGTCTGGTCGATGATCAGGTACCCCCCCGACTTCAGGTCCACGCGCCGCGCGAGCGCGCGGGCGATCTCGGCGTCGATGTTGTTCAGGTCGAAGATCGGACGCTCGCCCCGGTAGAGCTCCAGCTTCGCGGTCGCGGCCGGCATGTAGGTTTCGCCGAACTCGCGCACCACGTCGTACTGCAGCTTGGCGTCGATGCGGATCGAGTTGGTCCGCTCGCTGGCCAGGTCGCGTAGCACGCGTTCGACCAGGCTCAGGTCCTGGAACAGCAGGCTGCCGGGCGGCAGGGTCAGCGACTTGTCGCGGATCGAGTTCCAGGTCTTGCGCAGGTAGCTGATGTCGGCGCCGAGTTCCTCGTCGCTCGCCTCCTCCGCATTGGTCCGCAGGATGAAGCCGCCGGTGTTGCCGTCCTGCACGCCGGTGGACACCAGCGTTTGCATGCGCGAGCGCAGCGCGTCGCGCGCCTCGGGCGAACCGATCTTCTGCGAGATGCCGATGTGGTTGTCCTGCGGCAGGTGCACCAGCAGGCGGCCGGCGATCGAGATCTGCGTCGACAGTCTCGCGCCCTTGGTGCCGATCGGGTCCTTGATGACCTGCACGGTCAAGGCCTGGCCCTCGTAGACCTGGCGCTCGATCGGCACGGCCTGCGCGGCCTCCCCGTGCGGGCCGTGGTGACCGCGCGGATTGACGCCGTTCAGGTGCAAATCGGCGACGTGCAGGAAGGCCGCCCGCTCCAGCCCGATGTCGATGAACGCGGACTGCATGCCCGGCAGCACCCGCGCGACCTTGCCGAGGTAGACGTTGCCGACGAGGCCCCGCTCCAGCGTCCGTTCGATGTGCAGTTCCTGCACGGACCCGTTCTCGACCACAGCCACCCGCGTCTCCTGCGGGGTCCAGTTGATCAGGATGTCTTCCATGTTCTTGTACTCCAGCGTTCTCGTCAGCCTCGGGGCTGGCGGCAACGCTCGAGTCGCCTTCCGGAAAGCTTTGTCGGTCCAGGGTCCGCTGCCGCTCCGTGCGCCCCGTCCGTGTTCAGACGGGGAAACCGGCCTCCCGCAACAGCTCCGCCGTTTCAAACAACGGCAGGCCCATGATGCCCGAATAACTGCCGGCGATGTGTTCGATCCAGGCGGCCGCCTGACTTTGTATCGCGTAAGCGCCGGCCTTGCCCATGGGTTCGCCCGAAGCCACATAGGCGCGCAGGCGCTCGTCGCCGATCTCGGCGAAACGCACCAGCGACACGTTGACCGCGCTCAGCCGCCGTCCGTCCGGCATGCCGATGGCCACGGCCGTCAGCACGCGGTGCTCGCGGCCGGACAGGTCGGCCAGCATCGCCGCCGCCTGGGCGCCGTCGTCGGGCTTGCCGAGGATGCGGTCGCCCAGCGCCACCGTCGTGTCGGAACACAGCACCGGCGCGGGCGGCAGGCCGCGGCGCGCGCGACGCTGCAGCGCAGCATCCAGTTTGGCGATGGTGACCCGGCGCACGTAATCGTCGGGCGACTCGCCCTCGATCACGGCTTCCAGGGCCTCGGCGTCCTCGTCGGCGCCGGGCAGCAGCAGTTCGTGACGAACGCCGATCTGCGCCAGCAACTGTCGCCGACGCGGACTCTGCGAGGCGAGGTACAGGACATCTGCGGACATCGTCAGCTCATTCGCGGCGGTCATTCGCGGTGGTCATTCGCGGTGGTACGGATGACCTTCCATGACCGACCAGGCCCGGTAGAGGCCTTCCGACAGCAGCACGCGGACGAAGGCGTGCGGCAGGGTCAGGTCGGACAGGCGCAGCTTCTCGTCGGCACTCGACTTGATGCTGTCGTCGAGGCCGTCCGGGCCGCCGATGAAGATGGCGACGTCGCGCCCGTCGCCGCGCCAGAACTCGAGCCGCTGCGCGAGCTGTTTCGAGGTGACGCGTTCACCGCGCTCGTCGAGCACGACGCGCCGGGCGCCCTTGGGACAGGCGGCGTCAAGGCGCAGGGCCTCGGCCGCCATCAGCTGCTCGGTCGACTTGCCGGTGGTGCGCGGTTCCGCCTTCACCGCCTTGAGTTCCAGCCGCATCTCGGGCGGGAAGCGCTTGGCGAAATCCTCATAGGCCTCATCGGCCCAGGCCGGCATCTTCTGCCCGACCGCGCACAGCACCAGACGCACGGGGTCAGACCTTGGGCTTGGACTTCGTGCCGATCTTCACCGTGGTCTTCTTGGCGGCCGGCTTGGCGACCGACTTGGCCGCCGGCTTGGCGGCCGGCTTTCTGGCGCCGGTGGCCGGCTTCGCGGCGGCGACCTTCGGAGACGCCTTCTTGATCGCCGGCTTCTTGCTGCCGACCTTCACCGTCTCGACCGGCGCCTGGGCGGCAGGCTTGCGGGTGGTCTTGGCGGCAGGCTTCGCGGCGGCGGCGGCGGCCGTGGTCTTGATGCTCGTCTTCTTGGCGGCCGGTCTGGCGGACCTGGTCGCGGCCGTCTTCGTCGCGGCGGTCTTCGCCGGGGCGGCCTTCGTCGCCGACTTGGCGGCAGCGGACTTCGTGCCCGTCGCGCGCGTCGGCGCCTTCTTCGACGCGGCACCGATGGCCTCGCCGTCGACGGACTTGACCTTGGCCGCCTTCTTCGCGGGCTTGTCAGCCTTCTCAGCCTTGCTGGCCTTGTCGGCTTTGTCGGACTTCCTGGCGGAGGACTTCTTCGCCTTCGGCGCGTCGTCCTCGTCGTCCATCGGCTCCGAGGCCTTCACCAGCTTGGTGCCGCCGCTGCCCAGCTTGAGCTTGACCGGCTTGCCGCCCCAGATCTCTTCCAGGTGGTAGTACTGGCGGATCGCCGGCTGCATCAGGTGGACCACGGCGGCGCCGCAGTCGACGATGATCCATTCGCCGTTGTCCTCGCCCTCGGTGCGCATGACCTGCATGCCGCGCTTCTTGACCGTCTCGCGCACGCTGGAAGCCAGCGCCTTGGTCTGCCGGTTGCTCGTGCCCGAGGCGATGATCACGCGCTCGAACAGGGGCGACAGGCGCTCGGTGTCGAAGACCAGGATGTCCTGGCCCTTCACGTCCTCGAGACCATCGACGATGGCACGTTCCAGTTTCTTGATGTCCATTCAGTTCTCACTGTAGAGACGGTGCCGGGAAATATAACCCGCCACCTCTTCGCCCACCACGGGCCCTACGTCAGCGCCCTCGGCCGCCAGTCGGCGGGCCTCGGTGGATGACCATTCCAGCGCCGGCATCGTCAACCGGACCAGCCGATGGGGCCGTTCCAGCAGCGCCGCCGGCGCCTGTACCTTGTCCTGCGCGCGGGCCGCGACAGCCAGCCCCGAACGCGCGACCAGTTCCTCCCAGCCGTTCCAGCTCGTGAAGCCGGCCAACTGGTCCTGCCCGAGGATCAGCCAGAGCGCGTCGTCGGGACGCTCCTGCTGATACTCGCGCACCGAGTCGAGCGTGTAGCTCGGTCCGGCGCGTTTCATCTCGCGATCGTCGAGGACGAAGCGGGGATCTCCGCCCTTCCCCGCGATCGTCAGCCGCACCATCTCGGCACGGTCCGCGGCGGTCGCCATCCGCCGGCCCGCCTTCTGCCACGGCTGACCGGCAACGATCCATCGCACCTCGTCCAGCGCCAGCTGGTCGAGTGCCGCGTGCGCCAGCGCCAGATGGGCGCGATGCACCGGATCGAAGGATCCGCCGAACCACCCGACCTGACGGACACGACCCGACCCCTTCGGGCGCCCTGACGCGCCGTCGCTCACGGGTGATCCTTCCCGCTCACGCGCATGCCGTCAGAACCACAGGTGCGTCGGCACCTCGTCCGCCCAGTCGCGGGGGCGGAGGAAGTCGCTGTAGAGCTTCGCTTCGGGCGAGCCTTCTTCCGGCTGCCAGTCGTAGCGCCAGCGCGCAACCGGCGGCATCGACATCAGGATGGACTCGGTGCGTCCGCCCGACTGCAGCCCGAACAGCGTGCCGCGGTCGAAGACCAGGTTGAACTCGACGTACCGTCCGCGCCGGTATTCCTGGAAATCGCGTTCGCGTTCGCCGTAGGCCAGACCGTGCCGGCGATCGACGATCGGTTCGTAGGCGGGCAGGAACGCGTCGCCGACGGATTGGACCATGCCGAACGCGTTCTCGACGCCGCCCTCGGCGAAATCGTCGAAGAAGATGCCGCCGACGCCGCGCGGCTCGTTGCGGTGCTTGAGGTGGAAGTACTCGTCGCACCACTGCTTGAAGCGCGGATAGAGCGCCTCGCCGTGCGGCTCCAGCGCCGCGCGGCAGGTGCGGTGGAAGTGCTGCGCGTCGCGCTCGAAGCCGTAGTACGGCGTCAGGTCCATGCCGCCGCCGAACCACACGACCGGCTCCCGGTCGGCCGGCAGCGCCGCGAACATGCGCACGTTCATGTGGACGGTGGGCACGAACGGGTTGTGCGGGTGCATGACCAGCGACACGCCCATCGCCTCGAACGGCGCGCCGGCCAGCTCCGGTCGATGCGCCGTCGCCGACGGCGGCAACACCCGGCCCCGCACGTGCGAGAAGTTGACGCCGCCCCGTTCGAACACGGCGCCGTTCTCGATCAGGCGCACCAGGCCGTCGCCTTCGAGGCGACCGCCGGGCTCGCGCTGCCAGGCGTCGGTGATGAATGCCTGACCGTCCAGACGCTCGAGCGTCGTGACGATCCGCTGCTGCAGGCCGAGCAGGTAATCGCGCACCAACTGCGTGTTCATCGGGGATCTCCGTCCTTGGCGAGTTCTTTTCGGGATTCCGGGGAAGAATCGTGGTGGGATTCCCTGGGGGAATCGGATTTCAGCCGGATCAGTCCGGCGTTCTCGGGATGCTTGCCCTGGCGGCCGCGGAGCACTGCGGCGAACAGCGCGAAGTCCTGCGCCGGATCGCCGCTGACCTCGACGAAGTCGGTGAACAGGACCCGCTTCGTGGCGAAGTCGAACGAGGCCAGTCCGACCGGCACGCCAGCCTGGACGGCGACGTGGTACGCGCCGGACTTCCAGTGGTCGACGTAGCCGCGCGTGCCTTCGGGCGCGACGATGAGCCAGAAGGACTCGTCGCGGGCCTTGGCCTCGCGCATCCGCTGGACCGTGTCGGCGACCATGCCGTTGGCCGAGCGGCGGTTCACCGCCACGCCGCCGATGGACCGCATCCAGCGGCCGACGATGGCCGGCTTGAACAGGCTGTCCTTGGCCCAGAACTTCAGCTGGAAGCCCAGGCTCCATTTCGTCAGCACGCCGATCGGGAAATCCCAGTTCGACGTGTGCGGATAGACCATCACGACGCCCTGCTTCCCCGGCAGGCCGCCGTTGTCGATGCGCCAGCCGAAGGCGCCCAGCACCGCACGCGCAAGCGCGCTGCCGCCGGGCATCGGCGTCAGCGCGCCGGTCCAGCGGCGAGGGGCGGAAGGAGCCACGGCAGGTCGGGGTCCGGGTCGGAGGTCGGGTCGGCGCTCGGGTGGGCGCGGATCAGCGCTTGATCGCGCGGTATCCGATGTCCTGACGGTACTGCTTGCCGTCGAACTGGATCGATTGCGCGGTCTGGTAGGCCAGCTGCTGCGCGTGGCGCACGGCCTCGCCCAGCGCGGTCACGCACAGCACACGGCCGCCGCTGGTCACGAGCTGGCCGTCGGCCTGCAACGTGGTGCCGGCGTGGAAGACCATGGCCTCCTCGCCATCCACGGGCAGGCCGGAGATCACGTCGCCCTTGCGCGGCGACAGCGGATAACCGCCCGCGGCCATCACGACGCCCAGCGCGGCGCGGCGGTCCCACTGCAGCTCGACCTGGTCGAGCGTGCCGTCGGTCGCGTGCATCAGCACCTCGAACAGGTCGCTCTTCAGACGCATCATGATCGGCTGCGTCTCGGGGTCGCCCATGCGGGTGTTGAACTCGACGGTGCGGGGCTGGCCGTGCGCGTCGATCATCAGGCCGGCGTACAGGAAGCCGGTGAACGGGGCGCCGTCGCGGGCCATGCCCTGGACCGTCGGCATGATGATCTCGTGCATCGCCTTGGCGTGGACGTTGGGCGTCACCACCGGCGCGGGCGAGTAGGCCCCCATGCCGCCGGTGTTGGGGCCCTGGTCGCCGTCGAGCAGGCGCTTGTGGTCCTGACTGGTGGCCAGCGGCAGGACGTTCTTGCCGTCGCACAGCACGATGAAGCTGGCTTCCTCGCCTTCGAGGAACTGCTCGATGACGACGCGGGCGCCGCCTTCGTTGTGGACCACGCCCAGCTTGTTGTCGGCGAGGATCCAATCGATCGCCTCGTGCGCCTCGGCCAGCGTCATCGCGACGACCACGCCCTTGCCCGCCGCCAGGCCGTCGGCCTTGATGACGATGGGCGCGCCCTGTGCGTCGACGTAGGCGTGCGCCTGGGTCGCGTCGCTGAAGGTCTCGTAGGCGGCGGTCGGGATGCCGTGGCGCTTCATGAACTCCTTGGCGAAGGCCTTGGAACTCTCCAGCTGGGCGGCGGCCTTGGTGGGGCCGAAGATGCGCAGGCCGCGGGCGCGGAACTCGTCGACCACGCCGGCGGCCAGGAAGGCTTCCGGACCGACGACCGTCAGCGCGATCTTCTGCTCGATCGCGAAGTCGGCCAGGGCCTTCACGTCGGTGAGGGGGACGTTCTTCAGCAGCGGGTCGCGCGCGGTGCCGCCGTTGCCGGGCGCCACGAAGACCTGCGTGACGCGCTCGCCCTGCGCCAGCCGCCAGGCCAGCGCGTGTTCACGGCCACCATTGCCAAGGACCAGGACCTTCATTCGGACAGGCTCGCGTTGTTGTAGACGTCCTGGACGTCGTCCAGGTCTTCGATCACATCCAGCAGCTTCTGCATGCGGGCGGCATCTTCGCCGGCCAGCTCGATGGTGTTCTCGGCGCGCATCGTCACTTCGGCGATTTCGGGCTTCAGGCCGGCCGCTTCGAGCGCGTTCTTGACGGCTTCGTAGTCGGCGGGCGAGGTCAGCACCTCGATGGCGCCATCGTCGTCGGTCAGGACGTCCTCGGCGCCAGCTTCCAGCGCGACTTCCATGACCTTGTCCTCCGAGGTGCCCGGCGCGAACACCAGCTGGCCGCAGTGCTTGAACTGGAAGGCCACCGAGCCTTCGGTGCCCAGGTTGCCGCCGTACTTGCTGAACGCGTGGCGGACTTCGGCGACGGTGCGGACGCGGTTGTCGGTCATGCAGTCCACGATGATGGCGGCGCCGCCGATGCCGTAGCCCTCGTAGCGGATTTCCTCGTAGGTCACGCCGTCGAGGTTGCCGGTGGCCTTGTCGACGTTGCGCTTGATGTTGTCGGCCGGCATGTTGGCGCCCTTGGCCTTCTCGATGGCCAGGCGCAGGCGGGGGTTCATGTTGATGTCGGCACCGCCGGCCCGGGCCGCGACGATGATTTCACGCGTCAGACGGGTCCAGACCTTGCCGCGCTTCTCGTCCTGGCGACCCTTGCGGTGCTGGATGTTCGCCCATTTGGAATGCCCTGCCATGTCCTCGTTCTCCTGTGACGCGACCCGGAAGAAATTCTCCGGGGCGGCGCGGTGGTTGCTTCGTTAGACTGCGATTTTAGCTTTTTTGCCTCTGGAGACTTCCGCATGGCCGACCCGATCCTGCTGGCCCGCCACGGCGACATCGAGTGCCAGCTGTTGCCCGCGCTGGCCAACCGCCACGGCCTGATCACCGGCGCGACCGGCACGGGCAAGACCATCAGTCTGCAGAAACTGGCCGAATCGTTCAGCCAGATGGGCGTCCCGGTGTTCATGGCGGACGTCAAGGGCGACCTGACCGGCATCTCCCAGGCCGGCGCGCCGTCGGCCAAGCTGCTGGCGGTGCTGAAGGAACGCGGCTTTGAGCCGCCGGTCGCCATCGCCTGCCCGACGACGCTCTGGGATGTGTTCGGCGAGCAGGGCCATCCGGTGCGCGCGACGGTCTCCGACATGGGGCCGCTGCTGCTGTCGCGGATGCTGGGGCTCAACGAGACCCAGGGCGGCGTGCTCCAGATGGTCTTCAAGATCGCCGACGACCACGGCCTGGCGCTGCTGGACCTGAAAGACCTGCGCGCGATGCTGCAGCACGTGGGCGACAACGCCAGCGAGTTCACGACGCAGTACGGCAACGTCTCGGCGGCCAGCGTCGGCGCGATCCAGCGCGGGCTGCTGCAGATCGAGGCACAAGGCGGCGACAAGTTCTTCGGCGAGCCGATGCTCGACATCCATGACTTCATGCAGACGTCGGATGGCCTGGGTGTCATCAACATCCTGGCGGCCGACAAGCTGATGGCCGCGCCGCGGCTGTACGCGACCTTCCTGCTGTGGATGCTGTCGGAACTGTTCGAGGCGCTGCCCGAGGTCGGCGACCTGGACAAACCCAAGCTGGTGTTCTTCTTCGACGAGGCCCACCTGCTGTTCAAGGACGCGCCGGCGGCGCTGGTGGAACGCATCGAGCTGGTGGTGCGGCTGGTCCGCTCCAAGGGCGTGGGCGTCTACTTCGTGACGCAGAACCCGCTGGACATCCCGGACACGGTGCTGGGGCAGCTCGGCAACCGGGTGCAGCACGCGCTGCGGGCGTTCACGCCGCGCGACCAGAAGGCGGTCAAGGCCGCGGCGGACACGATGCGTCCGAAGCCCGGCCTGGACATCGCGATGGCGATCACCGAACTGGGCGTCGGCGAAGCGCTGATCAGCCTGCTCGACGAGAAGGGCCGGCCGGCGATCACGGAGCGCGTGTTCGTCCTCCCGCCGGGCAGCCAGATCGGACCGATCACGCCGGAGCAGCGCAAGGCGCTGATCGCCGGGTCGCTGGTCGCCGGGGTCTATGAGAAACACATCGACCGCGAGTCGGCGTACGAGAAGCTGACCGGTCGCGCGTCCACGACGGCCGACGCGGCACCGCAGCCCTCGCAGGCCGGATCGCCGCGCGGCGGCGCCGGCTCCGGCTCGATCGCCGACGAGGCGGACCAGGCCTTCCGCCGCGCGCCGACCACGGGTCGCGGCGGCGCGCCCGCCCCCGCGCCCGCGCAGGACGACGGCGGCGGCCTGCTCGGCGGGCTGAAGGATGTGCTGTTCGGCAGCACCGGCCCGCGCGGCGGGCGTCACGAGGGGCTGGCGGAGACGGCGGCCAAGTCGGCGCTGCGCAGCATCGGATCGTCGGTGGGTCGGGAGATCGTCCGTGGCGTGCTGGGCAGCCTGCTGGGCGGCGGTACTAAGCGCCGCCGCTGAGCTGGCGGCGGCGGGCGCCGTCTGGGCCGCCGAACCGGGGAAGCCGCCGCCCGCCGTCCCGGTCGCCGAGGCCGCAAAGCCTGACCCCGGTCCGACGGACATCGCCTGGGTCTGGGACCACCACGCCCCGCCGGCCAGCGCCACCGCCTGGGCGGTGACCGTGACGCAGATGCGCCTGACGCCGCGCGGCATCGAGGAGCGCCCGCGGCGGCAAGGCCTGCCCCTGCCGGGGAATCGCCCGGTGACGCCGGTCGTCCATGTGGATCCGCTGCCGCAGCCGCGCCGGCAGGTGCCCGCCGGCGAGCTCTACGACGGACGCGGCGCCGACGCCTCGCCGGGCCGCGCGCTCGACGAGCGCCAGCAGATCGCGATCGAACAGCGCGTGGTCGCCGCCGCGCGACGCTCGACCAGCGGCTGGGTGCAACTGGATTTCGAGGCCGTGCCCTCGCAACGCGACAGCTACCACGCGTTGGTGAAGCGGCTGCGGGCGGCGCTGCCGGCGTCGACGCGGCTGTCGGTCACGCTGCTCGCCTGGCAATGCCGCAGCCGCGCGTGGATGGATCCCATCGTCGCGGACGAGGTCGTGCCGATGTTTTTCCGGCTGGGCCGGGACACGGCGCGCTGGCGGCGCGAACTCGCCGCCGGTGCCGCGACCCTGCACCCGCGCTGCCGCCACGAAGCGGCTGGATTCGCGCCGCAGGACACGCCGCCCGCCGCGTGGCAGCGACGCTGGCCGAAACGGTACTGGTTCAACCTCGAGCGCGGCCGCGCCACCGAGTGGCCCGCGGCGTTCGAGGCGGACATCTGGGACTGGCCCGCCCTGACACGGATACAGGAAAAATGACGATGCCTACCGGGATCCGCGCGACGACGATCGTGCTGCTGCTGGCCGCGATGACCACGGGCTCCGCCCGGGCCAGCGGCTTCGACGACACCAACGACTTCCTGACGACGAGCCGCACCGAGATCCGGCTCGACCGCTACG
Source organism: Mitsuaria sp. CC2 (assembly GCF_048957715.1). NCBI lineage: Bacteria > Pseudomonadati > Pseudomonadota > Betaproteobacteria > Burkholderiales > Sphaerotilaceae > Roseateles > Mitsuaria sp. CC2. The sequence goes on from NZ_JARVXN010000023.1 coordinate 94,228, forward strand.
TGCAAGGTCAGTTGGGCGTGGTGCTGCCCACCTATTCGAGGCCGATGCTCTACACGGCCTGGCGCGCGATCGCGAGCGCCGATGCGCGCCGCCCGCTGGTCCCCATCGCCGGCGAATGGCTGGACAAGGCCTGCTGCGACGCGGGCGCGGGCGAGTCGTCCTGGGATCCCGAACGCCATCCGCCCGTGGCCGCCTGGCTGGCCGCGCGCAAGGAGCTGGTCGCCGAGCCGCCGCGTTGGCGCCCGGGCACGATGAAGGAGACGGCGGAGCGTTCCTACGTCGAGTTCCTGAACTGTCCCGACGGCGCCTATGCCTTCGCGGTCGAGACGCTCGCGACGCTGAGGCAGCGCCCGGATGCGACCCCGACGCGTCTGCGCGAATGGATCGACGGCCAGGACCGGGTGTTCGCGCAGTGCGCGCCGGGCCTCGCGGCCAAGGCCTTTCCACCGCCCAAGACACCGCCCGCCGCGCCGCCGGCATTGACCGAGCTGCCGCTGGCGGAGGCGCTGGCCTGGCGTCAGGCGCGGCAGTACCAGCGCGCGGCAGCCGCGTTCTACGCGGGGGACTGGGCGACCGCCGAGGCCGGTTTCGCCGCGATCGCCGCCGACGAACACCACCCCTGGCAGGCCTGGGCGTCGCTGGCGCGGATGCGCACGCTGGTGCGCCAGGTCAGTCTGGCAACACCCGGCACGGGCGAGGGCAACCCGCAGCGCCTGCCAACGACCTTGCTCGACCGGCTGCAGCCGATGGCCGCGAAGATCGCCGCGCATGCGGACTGGACCGTCCAGCGGCAGGCGGCGGAGAACCTGCTGAACCTGGTCCGCGCGCAGACCGATCCGGAGCGACGCTTCACCCAGCTCACCCGGGAACTGGCGCAACTGGACAAGCCGCCGGCCCCGCAGTCGCTGGCGGACTGGGCGCGCATCGCCGATCACTGGCTGGACGCCGGTCCGGACGGCGTGCAGCGCGCTCGGTTCGCCCAGGTGGAGGCGCTGCCGGTGCTCGACTGGATCTATGCGTACCGGGGATGCGAATCGCCCGCCGCCCAGGCGACCGCCGAGCCTCCCCAGGCGGCGCGCTGGAAGGCCCGGCCGGACAGCGTGTTGTGGCTGATCCCGGCGATGGCCTGCGCGGACGGTGCGAAGCTGGTCAAGGCGCGCACGACCTGGGGCGCGATGCAGGCGGCTGCGGATCGCGTGCCGGCGACCCATCCGGGCTGGATGACGGTGCGCCTGGAACAGGTGCGCCTGCTGCGGGAAGCGGGCGAATTCGACCGGGCGCGAGCCCAACTGGCCGCGTTGACGGCGGCCCCGGGCGGACCGACGCCCAGCGCACGCAACCTGATCGCCGCCGAGGCCTTGAAGCTGGCCGCCACGCCGGCCGACGCGCTGCCCTGGCTGAGTCGCGAATACGGCACCTGGTCGCGCTTCAACCGAGCCGACGCGCCTTATCCGTATGACTTCCCGGCGCCGACGCGGCGGGCGCTGGACTTCGACGGCGCCCAGGTCGTCATCCGGCGCTTCACCCTGGCGGAATGGCAGGACGCGGCCGCATCGCCGGTGGTGGCGCCTTCGGTGCGGGCCCAACTGGCCTTCGGACTGTGGTGGCGGGCGGAACTGCTGGGACGCGCGGAACTGGCGCGCGGCGCCGCCTCGACGCTGGCCGCGCTGCTGCCGCGCGCGGAGGGCGAGGCGCTGACCGGTCCCTACCTCCGGGCGACGACCGACGCGGGTCGGCGAGGCGCGCTGTGGCGGGCGTCGGTGACGCACCCCCGCTTGTCGGCGGCCTTGAGCTACGGATCGGGGTCCGACGACGTGGTCGCCGATCTGGCGGCGGGGGATCCTCAGGACGCGGTCGCCGGCATGTGGTGCCGCCTGGACGCGGCGGAGGGCGGCATCGAGCTGGAGGCGGCCTCGCAGGGCAAACCCGAGAGCAACCCGGTGCCGGGGGCGGGCCCCGGCTGGCCCGCAGTCGACTTGGTGGTGCAGGAACGCGTCGCGCTGCGAGCGACCGGCAGCGCGACAGGCGCCTTCGCGAAGTGGGTGCTGGCGGAGGCCCGGCGTCCGGACCGCCCGGCCGACCTGCCCTGGCTGCTGTACGTGGGCATCCAGTCGACCAAGGGCGGCTGCACGGACAAGGACAACAGCGCCCAGTCCAAGGCCATGTTCCAGACCCTGCACCGCCTGTACCCGAAGTCGGAGTGGGCGAAGCGCTCGCCGTACTTCTACTGACGCCGGGCTTAGGCACTTCACGACCTCCGGCCACCGTTCGCGCCGGAACCCGGCGTCTCATCGCAATCCCATGGCCGGCCAGGGCGGGCGCCGCGACAGTCGAACCCATCGACCACGCACTGCCTCACGGAGCCCGCCATGCCCCCCACCCCGATCCAGATCCTGTCCCACATCCCCGGCTTCGTCTGGGCGATCCTGGTGGTGATCCTCTACGTCGGCCTCAAGCAGACCCGCAGCACTGCGATGCGCGCCAAGCGGCTGATCGTGCTGCCGGCGCTGTGGCTGGTGTTCGGCGCCTGGGGCGTCGAGAAGAGCTTCGGCCTGGACGGCCTAGCGGGCCCGGCCTGGCTGCTGGGCATCGTCGCCGGCGTGCTGACGCTGCGCGTCCTGCGCTGGCCCGGCCACGTGCGTTACGACGCCGACACCCGCCGCTTCATCGTCCCCGGCAGCTGGGTGCCGATGGCGCTGATGGCCGGCATCTTCGTCCTGAAGTTCGCCTCGGGCATGAGCCTGGCCCTGCACCCCGACTACGCCCATCACACCGCCTACGCGCTCGGCTTCAGCGCCACCTTCGGCCTGTTCAGCGGCGCCTTCCTCGGCCGGGCCCTCAACATCCTGTCCCATCGCCCCCAGGCCTGCGCCGCCGTCGCGGCCTGAGCCTGCGCGACACTCCTCCCCCATGAGCCCCCTGCCCCTCTCCCCGCCCGTGCGCTGGATCCTCCGGCACGTGCTCATCGTGCTGACGCTGACGGTGGCCATCTCCCTCGCCCTGGTGATCGTCTTCAACCAGCCGCTCGGCCCGACGCTGATCTACTGCTTCTTCATCTCGCTGTTCTGCGCCGCATCGATCAACCTGCTGCGCTACGGCCTGGGCTGGATCCGCTGGCGGCTGCTCAAGCGCGTCGGCCGCGCGCCGGCCGAGCCCTTCGACTGGCCGGGCTGGCCGCTCATGGTGCTGTGCCTGCTGCTGGGCACGGTCATCGGCTACAGCCTGGGCGTGGAGCTCGCCAACATGGTGACCGGCCTGCAGGAGAAAAGCCTGCTCTCCAGCCCGCTGCGCCGCGTGCTCAGCGTGATGGTGATCGCGCTGATCCCCGGCTTCGGCGCGACGCTGTTCTTCCTGTCGCGCCACCGCATCGCCGCCGCCGAAGCCCGCGCCGAGACGCTGCGCCGCCAGGCCGCCGAGACGCAGCTGCGGCTGCTCGAATCGCAGCTTGAACCGCACATGCTGTTCAACACGCTGGCCAACCTGCGGGTGCTGATCGGGATGGATGCGGACCGGGCGCAGGCGATGCTGGACCACCTGATCGCCTTCCTCCGCGCGACGCTGTCGGCGTCCCGCGCCGAACGGCATCCGCTGAAGGACGAGTTCGCCCGCATCGCCGACTACCTGGCGTTGATGCAGGTGCGGATGGGATCGCGGCTGCGTTTCGAATTCGACCTGCCCGAGGCCCTGCGCGAGCTGCCCGTGCCGCCGCTGCTGCTGCAGCCTTTGGTGGAGAACGCCATCAAGCACGGCCTGGAGCCGCACGTCGGTGGCGGCACGCTGCGGGTGCGGGCGGCGGAGGTCGAGGGTCAGCTGTTGCTCGACGTCGAGGACGACGGCGCCGGCTTCGATCCCGAAGCGGCGCGGTCGCCGGAGGGCGGCTTCGGCACGGTGCAGGTTCGCGACCGGCTGGCCGTCGCCTGCGGCCCGCAGGCGCGGCTGGAGCTGTCGCGCCTGGACCTGTCCCGCCCGGCGGGCGGCGGCACGCGGGCGAGGATCCGCATGCCGTTGCCGTCGACCGCGTCGGCCGCGTCGGCGGCAGCACCTGGCCCCGTGTCCTGCGCCACGCGCTGAATCGATCCGAACCCCTTGGAGGAGTCATCCATGCCCACCGCCCTGATCGCCGAAGACGAAGAACTGCTGGCCGCGCACCTGCGCCAGGAATTGAAGGCGCTCTGGCCCGAGCTCGACGTGGTCGCCATGGCTGCGCACGGCGAGGAGGCCGTGTCCCTGGCCCTGCGACACCGACCCGAGGTCTGCTTCTTCGACATCCGCATGCCCGGCATGACCGGGCTGGAAGCGGCGGCCCAACTGGCCGACGACTGGGACACCGACGGGGAGGACGGGGCCGGCGGCGACTCGCCGTTCCCGCTGCTGGTGTTCGTGACCGCCTACGACCAGTTCGCGCTGCAGGCCTTTGACCGCGCGGCGGTCGACTACGTCCTCAAGCCCGTGCAGCGCGAACGACTCGCGCAGACCGTCTCGCGCTTGAAAGCTGCGCTCGCGCAACGGCAGCAGCCGCCGGCGGCGTTGGAATCGGCGATCGAACAGCTGCGCGGCCTGCTGGGTGTCGGTACACCTGGCGCGGCTGTCGGGGCGACCGCCGCGGCGCCGTCCGGCGCCGGCGGAACGGCTGGAGCGCTGCGCCATCTGCAGGTCGGCGTCGGCGAGGCCATCGTGCTGGTGCCGGTCGACGACGTCGTCTACCTGGAGGCCGCGGACAAGTACGTCCGCGTGATGACCGCCGAGCAGGAGTACCTGGTGCGCATCTCGCTGCGGGAGCTGCTCCCGCAGCTCGATCCCGACCGTTTCTGGCAGGTGCACCGCGGGCACATCGTGCACGTGGACGCGATCGAGCGCGTCCAGCGCGACGACACCGGAAAGCTGACCCTCCGGCTGCGCCGCCGGCCGGAGAAGCTGGCGGTGAGCCGGATGTACGGGTACCTGTTCAGGGCGATGTGATCGCCATCAGATCACGACCGGCGCGCCGTTCTGCCCGAGCCGGAGCAGCAGGTCGGTGCCGGACTGCGACGTCACCAGGATCTGCTGGTCGAAGTTGCCCGGGAAGGTCTCGCCCTTGCCGTTGTAGTCGATCCACAGCGACAAGGTGCCGTCAGCCAGCACCTCCTTGCGCAGGTAGTCGCCGAGTGTCCCCATCGAGCGCCCGTCCGCTGGAACGCTAGCCAGATCGATGACGTCGCCTTGCGCCTTGCTGTAGCCGTGGATCCAGTCGATCTGCGGCTGCATGGCCTCGGGATGATCGTTCCAGCTGAAGACGTCCGCCCTGTCGCTGCCGAAGAAATGGTCCGCCATTCTCGACGAACGCGCGATCGAGCGACCGTCGAGCGGATCCGGTGCCGCCGTGACGACGCGGTTCCCGGCGAACATCCCATCCGCGCGAAGGGCGACCGCAGCCGGCGATGTTCCCGCAGCGCCATCGCCCCCGCTCATCGGGACGAACGACACGTTGCCCGCCTTGTCGACCGCCAGCACGGTGTACATGGCGTTGACGGGCTGTTCGCGCCAGATTCCCGACCCCGAGGTCTGTTCCGCAGCGACCAGGAGGCCCTTGCCATGCCATCCCGCCAGATAGCTCTGCGGCGTCTCCCCATGCACGGCGCCTATCGGAACGAACACGATCTGCGCTTCCTCGTCGGCCTGGAAGTCGTAAGACTGGTACTTTCCAGGGACGCCTGGCGGCGTTGGAATTTCAGGCGAGAAGGTCGCCGTCACGACGGGCGAGGTGTTGTCCACCGTGAGTTCGAGGACAGTGTCGCGGCTCCAGTTGCCGGCCTCGTCCTGCTGCCGGATCCGAAGTTCCTGCTCTCCTTCGCCTTTCAGCACATCGAGGTCGAGGCGGTCCCCATCGCCCGGGACATAGTCCTGCCCGCCGTTGATGCTGTAAGTCCAGTGCGCCCGGTCCTCGAGACCCAACTGAATCCAGGTGGCCCGGTTGACGACGGTTCCCGAATGAAAGTCGACATCGTTAGCGAGCGGATAGTTCTCGCGGGCCTCGCTCCTCAAGGTCGCCGTCGGATCCGTGATCGTGGTATCCAGCCGGAAGCTCAACGTCGCTTCGGGACTCACGTTGCCCGCCGCATCGATCTGACGGACCTGCACGCGCTTGTCCCCATCGCCGGCGAACTCGGAAGCATCGATCGTGTCCCCCGTTCTCGCCGTCCAGGTTTTACCGTCCCTGCTCGACTCCCAAACCGCACCGGCTTCGAGGTCCGACACCTGCACGCGCGCATCGTTGGTGACGAGATCGCCCGGCACGCCCGTGTCGTGCAGAAGACGGATCGTGGGTGCCGTCGGCGGGACGATATCTTGCGGCGGCGTCGGATCGGGCGCGGGGTCCGGCTTCGGGTCCACGTGCGGCGGCGTCGGATCGGGCACGGGATCCGGTTTCGGGTCCACGTGCGGCGGCGTCGGATCGGGCACGGGGTCCGGCTTCGGGTCCACGTGCGGCGGTGTCGGATCGGGCACAGGGTCCGGCTTCGGGTCCACGTGCGGCGGTGTCGGATCGGGCACGGGGTCCGGCTTCGGGTCCACGTGCGGCGGTGTCGGGTCGGGCGCGGGGTCCGGCTTCGGGTCCACGTGAGGCGGTGTCGGATCGGGTTGCGGATCCGGCTTCGGTTCAGGCTTGGGATCCGGCATGGGATCGGGCTTCGGTTTGGGCAGAGGGTCGGGCCTCGGCTCCGGCAGCGGATCCGGCTTGGGCGGCAGCGCGCCACCGCGGTCGGCGCCGCCGGCCAGGAAAGTCGCCGAGCCAGCCGTCAACGTGGCACCGACCAGCCACGCCACCATGGCGGCCACGGATTTCTCGGTCGAGCCGTCGGAAGCGGCCGCCACTGCAGTGCCGGCCTCGCAGTCGTCGCGGGATGTCTCGCCGACGAGGGGTGACTCTGGCGCATCGGGCGTCCTGCCGTCAGAGGCCGCAGGCGGCTGCGATTCGGCACAGGTTTCGCCGCCCGTCGCCGCGGCGGAATCGGACACATCGTTCTCATCGCCCGGGTGACGTCGGGCCACGCCACGCCGCCGGGCGGCGGTTTCAGCGGCCTTGACGGCAGAAGGCGGAACGGCTGATTCGGGATTTGGCATCGGCATGCGCTTCGGTAGTCGGTTCAAAACCTCACAGTCTGAAAGTGGTGTCTGTTCGCCGCCATGACTCCCATGTCCGCGATGTTCGAGGCCGCTCCGGCGCATCCGGACAGGCCACTCCTTCAAACAAGCTAGCCGGGCCTGGCCGGACGCTGCCGCGGGCGGGCGCCGTGGAACATCCACGCCGGGAGGAGCCTCCCCGGCCCCACGTAGAATCCTCGACCTCTCTTCGAGACTTCACCCACCGATGTCCAGCCCTGACAAGACCGCCGGCGCGCACGCGCCCGACAAGACGGACGCCGCCGTCAAGCCCAGCAACTTCCTGCGCGCCATCATCGAGCGCGATCTGGAACAGGGCTTCCAGCCGGCGCGTCATTTCGGCGGCAGCCCGGGCGACGCGGCACACCACGCCGCCGGCCCGCTGGACCCGGCGAAGATCCGCACCCGGTTCCCGCCCGAGCCCAACGGCTACCTGCACATCGGCCACGCGAAGGCGATCTGCCTGAACTTCGGCCTGGCGCGCGATTACGGCGGCGTCTGCCATCTGCGCTTCGACGACACCAACCCGGAGAAGGAAGAGCAGGAGTACGTCGACGCGATCAAGGAGATGGTCGCGTGGCTGGGCTGGCGCTGGGACGCCGCCCCGGATCAGGAGGCGGTGGACGGCCGCGAGACCGGCCATCTCTACTACGCCAGCAACTACTTCGATCTGATGTACCGGGGCGCCGAGTACCTGGTGTCGCAAGACCTGGCCTATGTCGACGAGCAGTCGCCCGAGGACATGCGCGCGAACCGCGGCGACTTCGGCACGCCGGGCAAGGACAGCCCCTTCCGCGACCGCACGCCCGAGCAGCACCTGACCCGCCTGCGCGAGATGCGCGACGGCCAGCACCCCGACGGCTCGATGGTGCTGCGCGCCAAGATCGACATGGCGTCGCCCAACATCAACCTGCGCGACCCGGCGCTGTACCGCATCCGCCGCGCGACGCACCACAACACCGGCGACCAGTGGTGCATCTACCCGATGTACACCTACGCGCATCCGATCGAGGACGCGCTGGAGTGCATCACGCACAGCATCTGCACGCTGGAGTTCGAGGACCAGCGCCCGTTCTACGACTGGCTGGTCGAGCATCTGGCCCAGGGCGGCCTGCTCGCCCGCCCGCTGCCGCACCAGTACGAGTTCGGCCGCCTCAACCTGACCTACGTCGTCACCAGCAAGCGCAAGCTGCGCCAGCTGGTCGACGAGGGCCACGTCGACGGCTGGGACGATCCGCGCATGCCCACGCTGGTCGGCATGCGCCGGCGCGGCTACACGCCGGCCTCCATCCGCGCGATGGTCGAGAGCACCGGCGCGTCCAAGACCAACGCCTGGATCGAGTACTCGGTGCTGGACGGCTACCTGCGCGCCGACCTCGAAGGCCAGGCCGCCCGCGCGATGGCGGTGCTGGATCCCGTCAAGCTCAAGCTCGAGAACTACGCGGAGATCTTCGGCTCGGCCGGGCACCGCGAGCCCTGCTCCGCGCCCGCCCACCCGCATGTGCCGGAGCTCGGCACGCGCGCGTTCAGCCTCGGCCCCGAGCTGTGGATCGAGCGCGAGGACTTCATGGAAGTTCCGTCCAAGGGCTACCACCGCCTGTTCCCCGGCAACAAGGCGCGGCTGAAGTACGGCTACGTCATCGAGTGCACCGGCTGCGAGAAGGACGCCGACGGCACCATCACCGCGGTGCTGGCCAAGCTCGTGCCGGACACCAAGAGCGGCACGCCCGGCGCGGACGCGGTCAAGGTCAAGGGCGTCATCACCTGGGTCGGCGCGCATGAAGCCGTGCCCACCGAGCTGCGCCTGTACGAGCGCCTGTTCACCGAAGCCCAGCCCGACGCCGGCGACCGCAACTTCCTGGAGCTGCTGAACCCGGACTCCAAGCGCGTGACGCAGGGCTACCTGGAACCGTCGCTGAAGGACGTGGCGCCGGACACCAAGGTCCAGTTCGAACGTCACGGCTACTTCGTCGCCGACCGGGTCGACCACCGCGCGGGAGCGCCGGTGTTCAACAAGATCACCGGGCTGCGGGACAACTTCAGCAAGTAAGCCCCTCGCCAGGCCCGGCAGCGCACGCGCGCCTGCGGGCCTGGGCTCGGCTCAGTTGGGCATCACGCCTTGACCTGTGCAAATCCACGAGGAAACGTTCGCGGGAAGTCGGCAGAACGCCTCGATCGAGTTCGTGTCGGCATCGGCATCGGCATCAGTGCCGCGCCTGAAGATGTCCGGACTTTCCACCACCAGCTTCGGAGGAAGCGACGGAGGTTCGACCTCGCGAGTGCTGCAGCCCGACTTGGCGGTCAGCTTGACGAGCAACTGCTCCAGTTGGCCCATCAGTGAAGTCACCTCCCTCTGGAACAGTTCCACGGTGAAGCCGCTTTCGCCAGCGATCTCCGAACGCGGCCCTGGCCGCGAGGCCGGACCCGCGTAGGGACTGAAGTCGTCAGTCACCGGTCTGGAAGGCGGCCACGGCGTGCAGCCGACGGAGCCATTGAAGCCGACGGAGCCATTGAAGCCGACGGAGCTGTTGAAGCAGACGGAGCCATTGAAGCCGACGGAGCCGACGGAGCCGACGGAGCCGTTGAAGCCGTTGAAGCCGTGACCATGGGACGGCATGCAAGGCGTGCCCCGGACGATCGGCGCGGCGGACATCTGGAAAAACATGGCGAAGTTCCATGCAGTTGGGGAAGTCACCAGTGTCTCGACGGGCCCGCCGCCCCGCCATCGCTCGGGTGTGCGGCGCGTGCGGCGTCGTTCACCATCGACGGGCCAGCCGCCTCCCTGTCCGGGCCTGGCGCGTTCGTGCGGACGCCCGGCGTGTCCGGCACTGTCCATCCAGCGTCCGCCGACTGTCCGCGGACACTGACCCGGCGCAGGCACCGCAGGACAACCTGTTGATTCCCAAGGGAAATCCGGACAATCGCCGGGTGGCACGAGGCTTGCGATCCAGTGCGGCATCGATCACACGACACCGCACTCGGACACCCCAATGATTCGCGACACCTCCGGACAGGACGTCCCCCTCGCCCGCCCCCAGGGACGCCGCCGCCTGTGGCTGGCGCTGGCCGGCGCGGGACTGCTGATCGCTGCGTTCGCCGCCGCGCCCGCCGTGCAGCGGATGCTGGGCAGCGGCAACTCGGTCAGCCTGCAGCGCCTGTCCGTCGCCCCGGTCGAGATCGGCCCCCTGGTGCGCGACGTCGCCGGCGAGGGCAAGGTCGTCGCCGCGATGAGCCCCACCGTCTACGCGCTGCACGGCGGCAACCTGGTGCTCAAGGTCAAGGCCGGCGACAAGGTCGCCAAGGACCAGTTGCTCGGCGTCATCGACAGCCCCGACCTGCGCGCCAAGCTCGCGCAGGAACAGAGCAACGCCGACGCGCTGCGCACCGACGCGCTGCGCGCCGAGGTCGACGGCCGCGAGCAGCGCGCCGCCTTGCGCTCCGCGCATGAGAACGCCGCAATCGACCTGCAGACCGCGCGCAACGACCTCGACCGCCAGACCAAGGCCTTCGAGGCCGGCGCCGTCGCCGGCATGCAGGTCGAGAAGGCCCGCGACGCGATGGAGAAGGCCCGTATCACCGCCGCCCACGCGCAGGCCGGCCTCGGTCTCAAGGACGACAGCCTGAAGTTCGAGCTCCAGTCCAAGCAGCAGGCGCTGCAACGCCAGCAACTGCTGGTCAAGGACCTGGAACGCCAGGTCGCGGAACTCGAGCTGCATTCGCCGGTGGACGGCCAGGTCGGTCAGCTGCTCGTGGCCGAACGCGCCAACGTCGCCGCCGGCGTGGGCCTGCTCACCGTCGTCGATCTGACCGCGCTGGAAGTGCAGATGCAGGTGCCCGAAAGCTTCGCCCGCGACCTCGCCATCGGCATGCCCGGGGAGATCTCCGGCAACGGCCGGCAGTGGAAGGGCCTGGTCAGCACGGTCTCGCCGGAAGTCGTCAACAACGAGGTGGCGGCGCGACTGCGCTTCGACGGCGCCACGCCCGACCAGTTGCGCCAGAACCAGCGCCTGTCGGTGCGCGTGCTGCTGGACAAGCGCGACAAGGTGCTGACGGTCGCGCGCGGCAGCTTCGTCGAGGACGGCGGCGGCCGCTTCGTCTATGTCGTGCAGGACGGCCAGGCGGTCAAGCGCCCGATCCGCCTGGGCGCGCAGAGCCTGTCCAAGGTCGAGATCCTCGAAGGCGTCAAGCCCGGCGAGCAGATCGTCATCTCCGGCACGCAGGCCTTCGAGGGCGCCGAGCGCGTCACGCTGAGCCCTTGAGCCGATGAGGCAGCCCCCCCTCGGTCATCGCCGCCACGCCCTCCCTCCTTCAACCGTTTTTCCCATTCAATGCTCGCGAGGAACCTCATGCTGAAGATGCAATCGCTCTCCAAGGTCTACCGCACCGAAATGATCGAGACCTACGCCTTGCGCGAGTTCAACCTGGACGTGCGCGAAGGCGAGTTCGTCGCGGTGACCGGGCCGTCGGGCTCGGGCAAGACGACCTTCCTGACCATCGCCGGCCTGCTGGAAGCCTTCACCGGCGGCCGCTACCAGCTCGACGGCGTCGACGTCAGCGGCATGGACGACACGCAGCGCTCGCGCATGCGCAACGAGAAGATCGGCTTCATCTTCCAGGCCTTCAACCTGATCCCCGACCTCAACGTGCTGGACAACATCGAGGTCCCGCTGCGCTACCGCGGCATGAAGGCCGCCGAACGCCAGCAGCGCGCCCGCGACGCGCTGGCCCGCGTGGGTCTGTCGGCGCGCGAACGCCACTACCCCGCCGAACTGTCCGGCGGCCAGCAGCAGCGTGTGGCCATCGCCCGCGCGCTGGCCGGCTCGCCGCGCCTGCTGCTCGCCGACGAACCGACCGGCAACCTCGACAGCGCCATGGCGCGCAGCGTCATGGACCTGCTCGAGGAGCTGCACCGCGACGGCGCCACCATCGTCATGGTCACCCACGATCCGCAGCTCGCCGCGCGCGCGCAGCGCAACGTGCATGTGATCGACGGCCAGGTCGTCGACATCGCCGCCGAACTCCACATGGATCCCGAGCTGCTGCGCGCCCCCAAGCCCCTCACCCCCACCACGCCGACCTCGGCCTGACCATGAGACGACACTTCCTTCCGGCGATCACCGCGGTCGTGCTCTTCGCGGGCTGCTGCCTGCCGGCCGCCGCCGAGGACCTGCTCGAGATCTACGCCCAGGCCCGCTCCGCCGATCCCGTGCTGGCCGGCGCGCGCGCCGTGCGCGGCGAGCAGCAGGAAATCGCCGTCCAGGCCCGCGCGCAATTGCTGCCGCAGTGGACCGCGCAGTTGAGCGAATCGCACCTGCGCGACGACGGCCGCCAGCACCAGCTGACGCACAGCCTGAACCAGGTGCTCGTCGACCTGAGCCGGCTGCGCAGCTGGGACGCGGCCAAGACGCTGGTGACCGCCGAGGACGCGCGCGTGCGCGCCGCCGAGGCCGACCTGTGCGCCCGCGTCGCCCGCGCCTATTTCGGCGTGCTGACCGCGCAGGCCGCGCTGCAGACCGCGCAGGCGATCGAGGACGTGTACGGCCAGCAGGTCGCGCAGGCGCAATCGCGCTTCGACGCGCAGCTGTCCGCATCGCTGGACGTGGAACAGGGCCGCGCGTATTACGAGCTGGCGCGCGGCAACACGGCATCGGTGCGCGAGGATCTCCTCGACGCGCGCCAGGCGCTGGCGCAGATCACCGGCCGCATGCCGGGCGAACTCCAGCCGCTCGCGCCCGAGCTCGCGATGCTGATGCCCGAGCCGGCCGATCCCGAGGCCTGGGTGACTCAGGCGCTGCGCGACAACCCGTCGCTGCAGGCGGCCGCATTGGCGGTGAACGCCGGCGACCAGCGCGTCGCCGCCGCGCGCGCCGCCCACCTGCCGACGCTGAGCGCCGGCCTCGACGGCCAGCGGCTGTCGGGTCCGGCCGTAGCGCCGCAGGACGCGGGGCGCTACACGACGACGATCGGCCTGAAGCTGACGATCCCGATCTTCGCCGGCGGCGCGACCGAATCGCAGAAGCGCCAGGCGATCTACCAGCGCGAGCAGCTGCGCGACGACCTCGAAAGCGCGCGCCGCGCCATGACGCGCGAGACCCAGGCGCAGTACCAGGCGGTGCTGGCCGCGCTCAGCCAGATGCGCACGGCCGGCGCCGCGGTGCAGGCGGCGGAGAAGGCGCTGGCCTCCACACGCAGCGGCCTGGACCTGGGCCTGCGCACCATGACCGACCTGCTGCTGGCCATCCAGACGCAGAGCAACGCCCGCAACGCCTGGGAACAGGCGCGCCACCGCTACGTGCTGTCCAAGCTGCTGCTGCAGCAGGCGGCCGGCGCGCTCGGCGAACCCGAGCTGGCGTCCGTCAACACGCTGCTGGGCGCGGTGCCGACGCCCCAGCCGACATTGACATCGATGCCGACGTCAACGCCCACGCCATTGGTCAAGACCGTTCCGCCCGTCAAGTCGTGAGCTGAGAGAGGACCCACCATGCTGACCTACTACCTCGAACTCGCCCTGCGCGCCATGCGCAGCCACCGCGGCCTGACGGCGCTGATGCTGCTGTCGATCGCGATGGGCGTGGCCGCCTGCATGACGACGCTGACGGTGTTCCACGTCATGTCCGGCGATCCGATCCCGCACAAGAGCAGCCGGCTCTTCAACGTGCAGCTCGACGCCGAGTCCCGGCGCGACTGGAAACCGGGCGACGAGCCCGAGCTGCAGCTCACCCGCTTCGACGCCGAGCAGCTGTTGCGCGCCAAGCGCGGGGTGCACCAGGTCATCATGACCGGCTCGTTCATCGCGGTCGATCCCGCCGGCTCCGGCGACGCCGCGCAGCCGCCGTTCTTCACCGGGGGGCGCTGGACGACGGCCGACTTCTTCGCGATGTTCGAGGCCCCGTTCCGCTACGGCAACGGCTGGACCGCCGCGGACGACACGTCAGAAGCGCGCGTCGCGGTCATCTCCGCCGACCTCAACGACAAGCTCTTCGGCGGCCAGGACAGCCGCGGCAAGACCGTGCGCCTGCGCGACAAGGACTTCACCGTGGTCGGCGTGCTCAAGCCCTTCCGTCCCGCGCCGCACTATTACGACCTGACCCTGGGCTCCTATGCCAAGGCCGCGGACGTCTACATCCCGCTGTCGACCTCGCTGTCGCTGCGCTTCGGCGGCGCCGGCCAGATGAGTTGCTGGGGCCGCACCGACGGCGTCGATCCGCGCTCCCTCAACGCGCCGTGCGCGTGGTTGCAGTACTGGGTGCAACTCGACACGCCGCAGCAGCTCGCCGACTACAAGACCTACCTGACGCAGTATTCCGACCAGCAGCGCGAGGCCGGCCGCTTCGAGCGGCCGTCCAACCCCAAGCTGAGCGCCGTCAACGAATGGCTGGCCATCCGCAAGGTCGTGCCCAGCGACATCAAGCTGCAGGTGCTGCTGGCCTTCGGCTTCCTGGCCGTGTGCCTGACCAACACCGTCGGCCTGCTGCTGGCCAAGTGCCTGCGCCGCAGCGGCGAGATCGGCGTGCGTCGCGCGCTCGGCGCGCCGCGCCGCCAGATCTTCCTGCAGTTCCTCGTCGAGGCCGGCACGCTCGGCCTCGTGGGCGGTCTGCTCGGCCTGGCGCTGACCTGGGTCGGTCTGTGGGTGGTGCGGCAGAACCCGTCGGACTACGCGCAGCTCGCGCAGCTGGACTGGCAGATGCTGGCGACCACGCTGGGCGTGTCGCTCGCGGCCAGCCTGCTGGCCGGGCTGCTGCCCGCCTGGCGCGCATGCCAGATCACGCCCGCCATCCAGTTGAAGACCCAATGAGGCCCTGAGGAGATTCGCCATGGACATCCTGCCCATCCTGTCGACGCTCAAGCGTCACAAGACCGCCGCCGGCCTCATCGTGCTGCAGATCGCGCTGACCTGCGCGATCGTCTGCAACGCGCTGTTCCTGATCTTCCAGCGCGTCGAGCGCGTCACCGCGGAGACCGGCATCGCCGAGTCGGCGCTGGTCACGCTCTCGCTGTCCAGCATGGCGCGCGTCGAGAACCCAGAGCCGCAGACCCAGGCCGACCTGGCCGCGCTGCGGCAGGTGCCGGGCCTGGTCTCGGCGACGCTGACCAACCAGTACCCCTACGGCCGCAGCTCCAACAACTCCGGCGTGCGGCTGACCGCGGACACCAACCAGTCCAGCCGCGTCACCGGCGGGCATTACACCGTCGGGCCGGGCTTCATCCAGACCATGGGCCTGCGGCTGGTCGAGGGGCGCGACTTCGAAGCGAACGAATTCGTCCCGGGCTCCACGCTGGACGCCAACCCCGACCCGCGCGTGCCCGCCGTGATCATCAACAAGAAGATGGCGGAGCGGCTCTGGCCCGGCGAGTCCGCGGTGGGCAAGGCGATCTACGTCTACGGCACGGAGCCGCAGCGGGTCGTCGGCGTGGTGCAGGACCTGCCCTCGCCCAACCCGGGTTCGCAGGACGAGAACGCGCTGCACACGATGATGTTCCCGGTGCAGCCGAGCTTCCGCGGCGGCAGCTTCATGATCCGCGTCGCCCCGGGCGCCAATCCCGACACCGTGCTGAAGGCGGCCGGCGAGAAGCTGCTGGCCAACAGCCCCGGCCTGCGCCGCGTGATCCGGGACCAGGACAGCATCCTCAAGCTGCGCGGCAACTACTACCGCCAGGACCGCTCCATGATCCAGCTGCTGGCCGGCGTCTGCGTCGGGCTGCTGGTGGTCACGGCCTTCGGCATCGTCGGTCTGGCCAGCTTCTGGGTGCAGCAGCGCACGCGGATGATCGGCACGCGGCGCGCGCTGGGCGCCACGCGCGGCCAGATCCTGCGCTACTTCCAGACCGAGAACCTGCTGCTGTCCACCGCCGGCATCGTGCTGGGCATGATCGGCGCCTACGGCATCAGCCTGCTGCTGATGCGCAGCTACGAGCTGCCGCGCCTGCCCCTGGTCTACCTGCCGCTGGGGGCGCTGATGCTGTGGGCGCTCGGACAGATCGCAGTCTTCGCGCCGGCGCGCCGGGCCGCGGCGCTGCCGCCGGTCGCCGCCCTGCGGGGCGGTTGACGCCGGCACGATGGAACGTACCCGGGGCGCCTCTGGCGCCCCTTCCGATTGCTATGCTGCGCCTCCAATGAGAACCGTCCTGATCATCGATGACCACGCCGGTGTCGGCGAGGCGCTGACGCTGCTGCTCTCGCTGCACGACATCGACGCGCTGTACGCGGCCTCGCCCGCCGAGGGCCTGGCGCTGCTGTCGCAGCGCCGCGTCGACCTGGTGATCCAGGACATGAACTTCAGCGCCGACACCACCTCCGGCGAAGAAGGCCGCGAACTCTTCCAGCAGCTGCGCGCGCGCCACCCCGACCTGCCCATCATCCTGCTGACCGCCTGGACGCAGCTGGAGCAGGCCGTGGCGCTGGTGAAGGCCGGCGCGGCGGACTACCTCGCCAAGCCCTGGGACGATACCAAGCTGCTGGCCACGGTCGAGAACCTGCTGGAGCTGGCCGAGAACGGCCGCGCGCTGCGCGAGACCCGGCAGGAGCTGCGCCAGCGCTTCGAGGACCTGCGCCGCCAATACCAGCTCGACGGCCTGGTCGTCGAATCGCCGGCGCTGCTGCGTTGCCTGGAACTCGCGTGCCAGGTGGCGCGTTCGGCGGCGCCGGTGCTGGTCACCGGCCCGAACGGCAGCGGCAAGGAACGCGTCGCGGCCATCGTGCACGCCAACTCGGCGGTGGCCGGCGGTCCTTTCGTCGCGATCAACTGCGGCGCACTGCCGGGCGAGCTGATCGAGGCCGAACTCTTCGGCGCCGAGAGCGGCGCCTTCACCGGCGCGGCGCGCGCGCGGGAGGGCCGCTTCGAGACCGCCGACGGCGGCACGCTCTTCCTCGACGAGATCGGCAACCTGCCGCTGGCCGGCCAGGTGAAGCTGCTGCGCGTGCTGGAGACGGGGCGCTTCGAGCGCCTGGGCTCCAGCCGGTCACGGCAGACGACGGTGCGCGTGATCTCCGCGACCAACGCGGACCTGCGTGCGATGGTGCGGGCCGGCACCTTCCGGGAAGACCTCTATTACCGGCTCAACGTGATCGAGGTCGCGCTGCCGGGACTGGCTGAGCGCGTGCCCGACATCCTGCCGCTGGCGGAGCATTTCCTGGCCGGTCGCGCCACGCTGAGCGACGGCGCTCGCGAGGCGCTGATGGCGCATCCCTGGCCGGGCAACGTCCGCGAACTGAAGAACGCCATCGAGCGCGCCGCGCTGCTGGCGCCGGGCCGCGTGATCGGCGAGCAGGACCTGGCGCTGCCGGCCGCTCCGCCGCCGGGCGGATCGCTGGCCGCGCGCAACCTCGACGAGCCCAGCCGCGAGGCCGTGATCGCCGCGCTGGCTTCGGCCTCGGGCGTGATCAGCCGGGCGGCGCAGTCGCTGGGGTTGTCGCGCCAGGCGCTGTACCGCCGCATGGAGCGCTACGGGCTGGACGTCGGATGAACGAGGCGTCGCAGCGCACGGCGTCCCGGCGGGCGGGCTGGCACCGCTCGCTGCACATGCGGCTGGCGCTCTGCCTCATCGCCGCGGCCGTCGCGGCGGTCCTGATCCATCTCACCCTGACGCTGTGGCCGCTACCGCAGCTGCTGCAATCGATGGGTCACGAGGCGCCCGGCACCTGGAGCGCCGCCGCCGTCGGGCTGACCTTCCTGCTGATGCTGCCCATCGTGTGGGGGCTGGCGAGCCTGCTGCTGATGCCGCTCACGCGGCTGCTGCGCGCGCTGGAGAGCACGGTGCTCAGCTACCGCGACGGCGAATTCGGCAGCGGCATCGCCGCCGAGCCGCCCGGCGGACTGGCCGAGCTGTCGACGCTCACGCGCCTGCACAGCGAGTTGGGACTGGCGCTGCGCGAACAGCGCCGCCACCTCGCGCAACGCGAACTGCTGCTGGACACGGTGGTGCAGAACACGCCGGTGGCGCTGCTGCTGACCGATGCCAACGAGCGCATCGCCTACGCCAACATCGCCGCGCGGCAGTTGATGGACCAGGGCCGCAGCCTGGCCGGTCGCGGGCTGGAGGACCTGCTCGCGGACGCGCCGGAGGACCTGCGCCTGGCCTTCGCCGGAGCGCAGGACGGGCTCTTCAGCGTCATGCAGGACGGGCAGGAGGAGCGTTATCACCTGTCGATGCGCGACTTCCGGCTGCAGGGGCAGCCGCATCGGCTGCGGCTGCTGCGCCGCATGACGAAGGAGCTGTCGCGGCAGGAGGTGGCGAGCTGGAAGCGGGTGATCCGCGTGATCAGCCATGAGCTGAACAACTCGCTGGCGCCGATCTCGTCGCTGGCGCACAGCGGCGCGGAGCTGTCGCGCCGCGGCATGCACGACCGCGTGCCGGGCGTCTTCGCGAGCATCGGCGACCGGGCGAAGCACCTGCACCAGTTCCTCGCAGGCTACGCGAGCTTCGCCAAACTGCCGGCGCCGGTGCTGACGCCGGTCGACTGGCGGCCCTTCGTGGAATCCCTGGGCGCGCATTACCCGTTCGCACGGACGGGCGAGCTGCCCGTGGTGCCGGGGCGCTTCGACGAGGCGCAGATGGAACAGGCCCTGATCAACCTGCTGAAGAACGCGCATGAGTCCGGCAGCGCGCCGGACGGCGTGAGCCTGAGCGTCGGTGCGACGCGCGAGGACTGGCGCATCGAAGTCGGGGACCGCGGCCCGGGCATGACCGAGGCGCAGCTGTCGCAGGCGCTGATGCCGTTCTATTCGACCAAGCGCGGCGGGAGCGGGCTGGGCCTGGCGCTTGCGCGCGAGATCGCGGAGGCGCACGGCGGCCGCATCGCGATGGGCCACCGCGAGGGCGGCGGCCTGTGGGTGGCCATCACCTGGCCGAGAAGCTGAGCGTCACTTGTAGAACGCTTCGACCTTGCCCTTGAGCTTGATCATCATCGGCTGGCCCTTGCGGTCCACCGTCTTGCCGGCGGGGACGCGGATCCAACCCTCGGAAACGCAGTACTCCTCGACGTCCTTGCGTTCCTTGCCGTTGAAGAGGATGCCGATGTCGTGCTCGAACACGGCAGCGACGTGATGCGGGCTGCGCGGGTCGATGGACAGGTGGTCGGGCAGTTCGGGGCGGGTGGTATCGCTCATGACAGGATCGTGCGTGGGAATCGGAAAACGCGTGATTGTCCCGCAGACCGGCGCCTCACGTCGGCGACATGACCGCCGCCGGGGCGGCAGCACCTCACTCGTCGCTGCGCTGGACCACCGGCGTCGCGTACTCGTGGCCGACGACGGCGCGGGCGAAGAGGTAGTTCCCGCGAGCCTGCTCGCTCAGCAGGTCCAGCATGACCTGGCCCCGCTCGTCGCAGGGGAAGGACAGGCCGCGTCCCGCATGGAAGAGCGATTCGAACCGCAACAGGTAGCGGTCCTGGCTGTGGCCGTAGCCATGGCCGAGGCTGCCGTGCGCGCCTGTCTCGCTGTGGAGCGCACCGAACTGGGAGGAACTCATGGACGGTCTCCGCGGCCCACGGGGAGGAGGGGCCGGACCCGGCAACCTTAGGACGCCGCCCCGCCGGACGCACGTGCAAACGTCGCAACTCGCGTCACCGGTTGCAACGGGACCCCTCACTCAAGGGCCGGTAATCGCCCGGTGCCGTTCACCCGATGATCGACGGCTCGATCCGGAACGGCACCGGGGTCGCCAGCCAGCCCGACGTCTGCCCGGTGAACACGTCGCCGTCATCCAGGCGGGAGGCGGCCGCCGGCCAATCGAAGACGTCGGTGATGGTGTCGGGATACGGCGGGATCGGGCGACCGGGGCCAGGATCGGTGTAGACCCGTGAAGGTTCGGACGTCGAGCCAGTGGTGGCGTCAGAGGCTCCGGCGTCCTCCGGAGAACGGTTGTTGCGCGTCGTCATGGCTGCACCTTTCAAGCGTTGTAGACGCTGTCAGTGTCGGCACGACCCTTCCTGGGCGATGGCGTTCACCTCGGATCGCCGGGCCGGCATGCTGCGTCGCTCGGCCGATGACCGTCATGCCGCGCCGGACACCGTGATGCTGCTGTCCCTGCCGGAACAGCTCGACGGTTCGCTGGCTGAAGGCCGCGACATCGGCGGTCGTCGATTCGTGAATCACGCGCCGGAACGCGTCGCGACGCTACTGGCGCCGATGGGCCTTTCGCTCGCCGCTCACGCAGTGAGCGATGCGGTGCTCAGCACGACAGGGACGCGCTGGCACCTGCTGACGTTGCGGGCCTGAGGCCTCAGCCGCCCGCCTTCTTGGGCGCGAATCCCACCGTCGTCAGCCAGGCCATCACCTTGTCGAGGTGATCGCCCTGGATCTCGATCGTGCCGTCCTTGACGGTGCCGCCGCTGCCGCAGGCGGCCTTGAGCTTCTTGGCCGTCTCCGTCAGTTCCGCCGCCGTCATCGGCAGCCCGAGCACCACCGTCACGCCCTTGCCCTTGCGGCCCGCCGTCTCGCGGCGCACCCGCACCTTGCCGTCGCCCAGCACGGCATTCGCCGCCTGCGCCTTGCAACGGCAATCCGCCTGCGCCTGCCGGCACTCCGGGCACACGCGCCCGCCATTCGTCGAATACACCAGCGCCATTGCTGCTCCCGTCTCTTCCGTCTCTTCTGCTTCTTGAAAAGGCGTCGCTCAGCGCGCCAGCGTCTTCGCGAAGAAGGCGTCGATCGTGCGATACAGGTGCAGCTTCGCGCTGCGCCCCGCGATGCCGTGCGCCTTGCCCGGGTAGATCATGAGCTCGAACGGTCGCGCCTCGTTCTGCAGCGCCTCGGTCAGGCGCAGCGTGTGCTCGAACAGCACGTTGTCGTCCGCCGTGCCGTGCACGATCAGCAGCGGCTTGCCCAGCAGCTTCGCGCGCGTCACCAGGTTGGCCTGACGGTACGCATCGGTCTGGCCGCCCTTGCCGTCCTGCGGCATGCCGAGGTAGCGCTCGGTGTAGGCCGTGTCGTAGAGCGTCCAGTCCGTCGGCGGCGCGACCGCGACGGCGGACGCCAGCGGCGTGTCCGCGTCCAGCATCGCGCGCTCCGCCAGGAAGCCGCCGTAGGACCAGCCGAAGAAACCGATCCGCTTGGGATCCACGCCCGCCACCTGCTTCGGCAGCTGACGCACCGCGGCGAACAGGTCGTTCACGTCGACCGCGCCGAAGGCCAGCCGATGCGCGCGGGTGAACTCGCGGTCACGGTTCTGCATGCCGCGCGTGTCCAGCGTGAACACGCCGTAGCCGCGTCGCTGCCAATAGGCGATCAGCGCCGTGTCGCGGCTCCAGTTCCAGTTGGTCGTCGAGGTGCCGGGGCCGCCGTAGGCCATCGTGATCACCGGATGCGGACCGGCCTTGCCGTCCAGCGGCGCGAAGTACAGCGCGTTCAGCGGCGTGCGGCCGTCGGCGGCCAGGATGTCGACGACCTGCGGCTTGGGCGCGATGCGCGCGAGCAGCGCGTCCGGGGCGTCGCCCGGCAGCGCCACCGGCTTCGCGCCGGCCTGGGCATCCACGGCCTGCAGCGACAGCGCCGGCGGCTCGCCCCAGGCGCCGCGCGTGACCAGCAGCCGCGCGCAATCGCCGTCGCCGCGGGCATCGCGCCATTGACGCGGCTGCGCGCCGTCCAGCAGTCGGCTCGTGCCGTCCAGGTCGATCGCGAACAGCGCGCGCGAACGGCCGCGATCGCGCGCCGCGGCGTAGACCACCGTCCTGCCGTCGCTGCACACGCGGTGCGCGACCGGCTCAGGCTCGTTCGTCAAGGGACGGCGTTCGCCCGTGCGGCGGTCCACCAGCACCAGCTGCCGACGGCCGGAAGACTCGCTCGACCACAGTAGCGCCGGCTGGCCCGACAGCGTCAGGCCGGCGATCTCCTGCAGGTCGTCGTGCACCTCGACCCAGGCCGGGTCGCGTTCGTCGATCACCGTGCGGCCCGGGCCGGCACCGTGGGCGTATTCGGTCAGCGCCAGCTTGTGCTGGTCGCGCGTGAGCGTCTGCAGCCACGGCGTGCCGTCGCCGAACCAGCCGGCGCGGGCGATGTATTCGGCGTCGGAAGGCAGCGGCAGCGGCGTCATGCGACCGTCGGCCACCTGCAGCGTCCACGCGGTGACGCGGGCGTTGTTCTCGCCGGCGCCGGGGTAACGCTGCTGCGTCATCGTCGTGCGGTCGGAGAAGATCTGCGCGCGCGTCTTCACCGGCACGTCGCGTTCGTCGACGTTCAGCGCCAGCAGCTGATTCCCGTCCGGCGACCACCAGTAGCCGCGCTGGCGGCTCAGCTCTTCAGCCGCGATGAATTCGGCCAGGCCCCAGAAGCGGGTCTCCGTGGCGCCCTGGGTCAGCGCGCGTGCAACGCCGCCGTCGCCCTCCTTGTCGAGCGACTGCACCCACAGCTCGCCGCCCTTCACGTAGGCGATGCGGCGGCCGTCGGGCGAGCAGGTCGGATCCTGCTCGGGGACCTGATCGTCGTTCGTGAGTCGCTGCGCCTTCGGCCCCTGGTCGCCGAGACGCACCAGGTACAGATCGCCCGAGAGCGGGAACAGCAGTGCCTTGCCCGAGGGACCGCACCACTGGTAGCCGGTGATGCCGCCCTGCGAGATGCGTTTGCGCTCCAGCGCCATGCGTTCCGCCTCGGTCAGTTGCTGGCTGCGTCCGCCGAGCACGTCCGCCGCCGACACCAGCTTGCGCGGCGCGCCGCCGGCGGCGGGCTGGGCCCACAGCTCCAGCTGCTCACTGTCGGTCTCCGACGGGCGCAGGTAGCTCACCCAGGTGCCGTCGGGCGAAATCTCGGCCTGGCGCACCAGACGGCCTTGCAGCGGCGGATCGCCGAGGACACGCTCCAGCGTGAGCGGTGTCACGGGCGTGGCGGTAGCGGCGGTGGCGAACACCGGCGCCAATGCGGCGGCGAGCGCCAGCAGGCGCGAGGTCAGGCGGTCAGCGGTCATGCGGCGATCAGCGAGTCGCTGTCTTGTTGTTCATCGAAGTCGGTATCGAAGTCGGTATCGAGGTCGGCATCCGGTGGCGCCACCGGATCCAGCGGGCGGCCAAACAGCGTCATCGCGAGCAGGTCCGGCGCATTGATGGTGCGCACGCGCTGGTAGGTCTCCTCCGCTTCGGGATAGCGGCGGCGCAGGTAGTGCAGCCACTGCTTGAGGCGGCCGGCTTGATGGCGCGTCGCCACGTTGCGGCGCACCTGGGCGAAGAAGCTCTCCATCAGCGGAATCACGTCCGACCAAGGCAGCGCGGTGGCGCCCTGCCTCATGCCCTGCCCCATGCCCTGCGCTTGGCCGAGCGCCGCGCGCACCGCCAGCGCCAATCCCGGATCGGCCACCATGCCGCGGCCCAGCATCAGCGACGTGCAGCCGGATTCCGCCAGACAGCGCAGCGCATCCTCGACGGTCCAGACCTCGCCGTTGGCGACGACGTGGATGCCGACCGCCTCGCGCAGCACGGCGATCTGGTCCCAGTACGCCGGCGGCTTGTAGCCGTCGCGCTTGGTGCGGCCGTGCACGACCAGCTCCGACGCGCCGGCCGCCTCGATCGCGCGCGCGCAATCGAGCATGCGTCCACGGTCCTCATTGCCGAGCCGCATCTTGGCCGACACCGGCAGATGCGCCGGCACCGCGCGCCGCACGGCGGCGACGATCTCGCCGACGAGTTCCGGCTCGTCGAGCAGCACGGCGCCGCCGCGATGCCGGTTCACGGTCTTGGCGGGGCAGCCGAAGTTGAGGTCGATGCCTTCGGGATCGAGCTCGGCGAGCCGCGCGGCGTTCTCCGCCAGGCACTGGGGATCGGAGCCGAGCAGTTGCGCCCGCACCGGCACGCCGGCGTGCGTGCGTCCGCCATGGAGCAGCTCCGGCACGATGCGCGTGAACACGCGGCGCGGCAGCAGACGGTCGGTGATGCGGATGAACTCGGAGACACAGCGGTCCACGCCGCCGACACGGGTCAGCGTGTCGCGCAGCATGTGGTCCAGCAGGCCCTCCATGGGCGCCAGCAGAATCATTGGAGGCAGGGCACCCGCCGCGCTCGTGGCGCCGCGGGTCGGCGGTCTGGAAAGACCGGGAGCATAGCGGAAGCGCCTATTCCTCGGCCTTATCGGCCTGCTCGACGGCCCCCGCCTTCCCGGTCTTCGCCAGCTTCTCCTCGCGGTCGCGCACGCTCAGCCACAGGCGCACGTCGAATTCCAGCTGCGAGTAGTCCGACGCCATGTGGTGGCACAGCGCGTAGAACGCCTTGTCGTGTTCCAGCGCCTTCAGATGCGCGAGCTCGTGCACGACAATCATCTTGAGGAACTCGGCCGGCGCCTCGCGGAACAGGGTCGCGACGCGGATCTCGCGACGCGTCTTGAGCCGGTTGCCGTGCACCACCGCCTGGCGCGTGTGCGTGCCCAGCGCATGCTGGATGACCTTGAGCTTGGCGTCGTAGGCCACCAGCGCCAGCGGTCCCGCGTTGCGCATGAAGCGCTGCTTCAGGTCCTGGGTGTAGTCGAACAGCGCCTTGTCGCTGCGGACCTCGTGCGGCTCCGGGTACTTGCGCGCCAGCAGCGGGCCGAGCTCGCCCGCGTCCAGCAGCTGCTGCGCCTGCGCGACCAGCGCCGGCGCATATCCCTGCAGGTACTTCACGGCGCGGTCAGTGCGCGGCGGCCGCGGCCGTCGGCGACGGCGGCGCGCCGTAGTGCGCGCCGATCCACTGTTCGAAGCGGTCGAACATCGCCTGCTCCGCCGCGGCGCCGCCATCGCCGTTGTCGGCCAGCAGTTCCGCGCCGTGGACCACGAGGACATGCGCATCCAGCGGCGGGCCGTCGTCGGTGCGTTCGCCGCGGCGCTCGGAGGCCTCCAGCAGGTCCCGCGCCTTCGCCCAGGCCTGCTCGACGGTCTCGTCGCAGGCCTCGGCCAGATATCGGGCCGAGAACCCTTCTCCCGTCAGGCGGCGCAGCGTCGCGTCGTGCGACAGGCTGTTGCCCGGTGCCCAGTAGGCCTGCGCGAGCGCCGGCCCGATCGCCGCGTTGTCCGTGAGGTAGCCATCGCGTCGCAGGAAGAACGCCCGCGTCTGGTAGACCGCCATGTGGGCCAGCAGGTAGCCCTGATACGAAGCCGCCGACTCCTGGTTCAGCAGATGCGGAATCGCCAGGATCGGTCGCGGCGCGCGGTCCACGCCCTGGATGCGGCGCTCCATCGTGCGGGCCAGCGCGAGCACCGACTCGGGCGTGCGATCCTCGTCGGCCATCGCGTAAAGGGCCGCCTCGAAGTACGGCACCACGGCGATCGCGCGTTCGTCGAAGGCGCGCATCGGCTGCGCCGACGCGATGCGGTCATGGATCAGTTCGTCCGGGATCGCCTGCCCGTCCACGGTCCGCGCATAACGCTTGAGCCAGTCCGCATCGCCGAGCAGGCTGTCGCAGAACATCGACTGCGTCTCCGCGTACGCCATCGAGGTCGGCGCGAACTCCTGCGAGAAGCACGGCGAGTTCTGCGTGACGTTCGCGAAGTGCGCGGCATGGCCGCCCTCGTGGAACAAGGTCATCATCGCCCGCGCCCCGCTGCCGACCTGGTCGGGCTTGGCCTCGGCGGTGAAGTTGATCTCCCCGGCGTGCCAACGGCCCTGCTCGTCGAACCACGTCGGCAGCGGACCGTGGCAGAAGCCGTTCTGGTACTTGCCCGGACGCTGCAACAGGTCCAGCCGCATCGTCGCGCCCCGGTACTGGATGCCCAGCCGGCGGAAGCTCCGCACCCAGCGCCGCAGCGCGGGGCCGAAGGGCATGTACGGGTCCATCCGTCGCGTCACGTCGCCGGCGCTGTGGAAGCGCAGGTTCCAGGGCTGCAGCGCGTCGGGCCCGTGCTTCGCGACGAGCGCATCGTGCGCGCGCTGCTGCGCCGACGCCGTGCGGGCGACGAAGTCGTCCAGCACGCCGAAGAGCTCCGCCTTGGTCATGCGCTCGTTCTTGCGCAGCTTCATCTCGAAGTAGTCCGGGAAGCCCAGCGCCCGCGCCAGCCGGTTGCGCAGCGCGACGATCTCCAGGAAACCGTTCTCCAGCACCCAACGCTCCAGTCCGTGCAACGCCTCATAGGAACTGCGGCGGCGCGACTCGTCCGGATTCGTGGCGGCGTTGGTCGACAGCATCGTCAGCGTGGCGGCTTCGGTGTCGCCGCGGTCGTTGACATGCGTCGGCGCGAAGTCCTTGCGCTTGGCGAAGAGCACGCGCTCGGCCTCGATCAGCTCGGCCATCAGGCGGCGGCCTTCGTCGTTGTCGACGATGTTGGCCTCGAACACGCCCAGCCAGCCGCGCAGGCCGTGAGCCAGCGCCTGGCGGGCATCGGCATCGGCGCCCGCATCGACGCCGACAGGGATGCTCCCCTTGCCGGCGCTGGCCGCAGCGCCCTCCACCGCCGCCAGGTGCGCACGCGTGGCGCTCAGCTTCTCCGGATCGGAGATGAACGTCTTGTAGTCGGTCTCGGCGCGGCCGAAGCCCTCGTGGTCCTCGCTGGTGGCCATGTAGGTGGCCCAGAACAGGTCTTCCTTGCGCTTGTGCACCGCGACGTAGTCGAGGTTGAGCTGATCGAAGAAAGTCTGTGCGGCCTGGAGGGCCTGTCCGGTGTGGACGGCGGACGCGCCGTTCCCCGGGATGGCAGTGGTGACGTGAGGCATCGCGGCAGCTTAGCGCACGGCATGATGGCGACCATGGATCACGCCCATGACGCCGCCGAGGACTCCGGCACGCCCTCCTCCGCCGCGGCCCCCTCCTCCACCGCCGTCCACGCGGTCGAACTCCATCCCCAAGGCTGGCGCTTCGACGCGCCCGAGAACGAGACCCTGCTGCTGGCGGCCCTGGAACACGGCCTGCGCCTGCCGCACTCCTGCCGCAACGGCACCTGCCGCGCGTGCATCGCGAAGCTGGTGACAGGCCGGGTCGATTACCGCATCGCGTGGCCCGGACTGTCGCGGGAGGAAAAGGACGAGGGCTGGATCCTGCCTTGTGTCGCCTGCGCGCGCTCGGACCTGGTGCTGGACCAGCCGCAGGCGATCAATCTCTTCGACGTCCCGCCGCCGCCAGGGTCCCGTTCAGGTCCTGGTTCAGGGTCCCGTTGAGGCCGGCTTCGCCCGCTGGAATGGACCGCATCTCGCACAAGCTGCCTCCAGGCTGAGGCGTTAAACCCACACGCGGGTTCGCGAAAACGCCTTCCGCGCCTTTGTTCACGGCACACCCCGCATATCCATCGATCAGTTTTCACCCGGCACAGGCAGCATCCCGTCCGCGTATCAAACATTCCAAAGCTGACATGACCGGCCTCACGGCGTGATGCCCGACAGGCTTGGTCTGCCGCGATGTAGAAGGACTCCGACATGCTGAATCTGAATCGTTGGCGGCTGCGTAGCCGCGTGCTGGCTGGCTTCGCGCTGGTGATCGTGCTGATGGCCGTGGCCTCGGCGGTGGGCGTGATCCGGGTGTCGATGCTGCACCATCGCATCGAGCGTCTGGTCGAGGTCGACATGCACACCCTGGAGATCTCGCGCCAGTGGTCGGGCCTGACCGAAGGCAACATCCAGCGTCGCATCGTCCAGCTGGTCGTCGAGGACGAGAACTTCGTCAAGGCGTTCACGTCGCGCTCCAAGGAGCTGTCGGCACGGATCGACAAGATCCAGAAGGAACTCGACGAGAACATCACCGAGAAGGAAGGCGCGCGACTGATCGACGAGATCGGCGCGGCGCGCAAGCGGTACCAGGATGCCCGCGAGGCGGCGATCAAGGTCAAGGAGGCCGGCGGCGACGTGAAGGCGGCCGCCGCGTCGCAACTGATCCCGTCGATGAACGACTATCTGGCCGCGATCGACAAGTTCGCCGAACACAACCGCGACCTGCTTCAGGCCGCGCGCAAGGAAGCCCAGGCCGAGGCGGAAAGCACCCGCAACCTGGTCATCGCGCTGATGACGGTGGCGATCGTGCTGGGCGTGGGCATCGCGCTGGTGATCACGCGCTCGGTGACCGAGCCGCTGGCCGAGGCACAGTCGCTGAGCCAGGCGATCGCCGACGGCGACCTGAGCCGCCGCGGCAAGGATGTGGACGGCACCGACGAGGTCGCCGCGCTGCGCCGCTCGCTGCAGGAGATGCAGCAGCGTCTGGCCAGCACCATCGCCAGCGTGCGCTCGTCCGCCGACCAGGTCCGCCATGCGTCGTCCGAGATCGCCACCGGCAACGCCGATCTGTCCAACCGCACCGAGCAGGCCGCCAGCAGCCTCGAAGAGACCGGCGCCGCGATGGCCCAGCTCGGCGAAGGCGTGAAGCTCAACGCCGAATCGGCCCGTGAAGCCGATGCGCTGGCGCAGACCGCCTCGCAGGTCGCCGGCCGCGGCGGCGCGATGGTCGAGCAGGTCGTCGCGACGATGAACGAGATCCAGCAGTCGTCCAACAAGATCGCCGACATCATCGGCGTCATCGACGGCATCGCGTTCCAGACCAACATCCTGGCGCTGAACGCCGCGGTGGAAGCCGCCCGCGCCGGCGAACAGGGCCGCGGCTTCGCCGTCGTGGCCAGCGAAGTCCGCTCGCTGGCCCAGCGCAGCGCGGAAGCCGCCAAGGAGATCAAGTCGCTGATCTCCGCCTCGGTCGAACGCGTGGACGGCGGCTCCCGCCTCGTCGGCGACACCGGCGCCACCATGCGCGAGATCGTCACCAGCGTCGAACGCGTCACGCGCGTCATCGGCGAGATCTCCGCGTCGAGCGCGGCACAGTCGCTCACCCTCGGGGAAATCGGCCAGGCGGTCCACCAGCTCGACCAGATGACGCAGCAGAACGCCGCACTCGTGGAGCAGTCGGCGGCCGCGGCCGAGTCGCTGAAGGATCAGTCCGCTCAGCTCGTCGAGACCGTCGCGAGCTTCAAGCTCGGCTGACAAAAACAAACGCCCGATGCGGGAGCATCGGGCGTCTGGGTCTGGGTCTGGGTCTGGGTCTGGGTCTGGGTCTGGGTCTGGGCCTGGGTCTGGGTCGAGGGTCGGCTGAGGCCGACAGACTCAAACGCTCTGACGGCGCTTGCGCAGCATCAGGGTCATGAGCGCGAGACCACCGAGGAACATGGCGTAGCTCTGCGGCTCCGGCACGGCGCTGGCCGGCAGCACGTTGAAGGTGGTGGAGTAGGTGGCGGCGATGCCGCTCGTACCGGCCGCCAGCGAACCGCCAGCGATGCCCTTGACGATCAGCGTGTAGTCGCCGGCCAGCATCGTCGAATCGAGCCAGGCGCGCTGGTAGGTCGCATTGCCCATCGGCGTCGCGGGATCGATCGTCAGCGCGCGCCCATTCAGCAGGACTTCGGTGAAGCTGATCTGCTGCCCCGCGCCCGCGCCGATCGTGATCAGCGAGGCGTCCACCAGGCCGGTGCCGGCATAGTGGAAGGTGAGCGTGTCCAGGAAGCTGCCCGCCTCGGTGTGCGTCACGAAGGGCGCGCCGGTCAGGCCGTCCTGGTCGCCGGCGAGGACGGTGTCGTGGGTCTGGTTCAGGTCCGACGCGGCCATCGCGCCAGTGGCAGCAGCGGCCAGCGCGGCAGCAGCCAGGACGGAGCGCGTGGCGCGACGGCGGCGGACGACGACGCCCATGCCGAACAGGCCCAGCGCCGCCAGCGCCATGCTGCCCGGCTCGGGGACCTGCGTGACGTTGATCGTGCCGGAGTAGCTGGCGCTGATCGCCGACCCGGGGGCCAGGCCTTGTCCGGCGTAGCCGCGCACGGTCAGGACCAGCGGACCGCTCAGCAGGTCGTCGTCCATGCGGCCGAATTCGAAGCCGCCCTGGAAGCTGCCCAGCGCGGTGCGGCTGAAGTTGACCGTCTGGCCGTTGACCGTGGCGCTGATGAAGTCGATGTTGAAGCGGGCCTGCTGCGCGCTCGTGGTCAGGCTGGCGTTGACCAGGCCCCAACGGTCCATGCCGGTGAAGGTGAAGGTGTCGACGAACTCGCCGGCCACCAGGTGGTTGATGGTGAAGCCCGCCGTCTTCGTGTCCACGGTCGTGCCGGACTTCAGGGCGACGGACTGGGCCGCGGTGACCGGCGCGGCATGCGCGGCGGAGACAGCGGCGGCAACCAGGGCGGCGGCAAGGAAACGGGTCTTGAGCGTCATGGCAGTGCGGTCCGGAGACCTCGGAGACCCGCAGTGGCAGGCCGATGCAGCGGACTCTATCGACGGGGTGCCGGACGGCGTCCCCCGCGCCACGGGGGGAGACAGGCGCGCTCGCGCCCGGGTTGTGAGAAAGCGCACATGGGGGGGCGGACGCGTCGCCCTGAAACGACAACGGCGCCCACGAGGGGCGCCGTCGATCTCAAGGGCCGCGACCTGTCAGGCCAGCTTGCCGTGGCAGCTCTTGAACTTCTTGCCGCTGCCGCACGGGCAAGGGTCGTTGCGGCCGACGTGGCCCCATTCGGCCGGCACGGCTTCGGTGCCGCCGGCGACCGGCGCCGCGTCCTGCGACACCGAGCCATCCTCGTTCGGATGCGTGTAGGTCACGTTGCCGACGTTCTCCGCGCGCTGTTCGATCGCATCGGCGGCGGCCGTGGCCTCTTCCTGGGACTGGATGCGCACGTTCAGCAGCACCCGGGTCACTTCCAGCTTCACCGCGTCCAGCAGCTGCGAGAACAATTCGAAGGCCTCGCGCTTGTATTCCTGCTTGGGGTTCTTCTGCGCGTAGCCGCGCAGGTGAATGCCCTGGCGCAGGTAATCCAGCGAGGCCAGATGCTCGCGCCAGTGCTGGTCGATGCTCTGCAGCAGCACCATGCGCATGAACGGCGTGAACTGCTCCAGGCCGACGCGGTCCAGCTTGTCCTGGAAGGAGACCTCGCCCGCCTTCAGGACGGCGTCGAGCACGTCCTCGTCGGTCAGCGTCTCGCTCTTCCTGAGCATGTCGGTCAGCGGCACCTCGAGCTTCCACTCGTCGCGCAGCACGCGCTCCAGCGCGGGCAGGTCCCACTGCTCTTCCAGCGATTCCTCGGGCACGAAGCCGCGGACCACGTCCGTCAGCGTGCCCTTGCGCAGGTGGGTGATCTGCTCCAGCACTTCCTGCGCTTCGAGGATCTCGTTGCGCTGCTGGTAGATGACCTTGCGCTGGTCGTTCGACACGTCGTCGTACTCGAGCAGCTGCTTGCGGATGTCGAAGTTGCGGGCCTCGACCTTGCGCTGCGCGCTCTCGATCGAGCGGGTCACGATGCCGGCTTCGATCGCCTCGCCTTCGGGCATCTTGAGCCGGTCCATGATCGCGCGCACGCGGTCGCCGGCGAAGATGCGCATCAGCTGGTCGTCCAGCGACAGGTAGAAGCGCGACGAGCCCGGGTCGCCCTGGCGACCGGAACGACCGCGCAGCTGGTTGTCGATGCGGCGGCTCTCGTGACGCTCGGTCGAGATCACCCGCAGGCCGCCCGCAGCCTTCACCTGTTCGTGCAGCTTCTGCCAGTCGGCCTTCAGCGCGGCGATCTTCGCGTGCTTGTCGGACTCGGACAGCGCTTCGTCGTTCTCGATGGCGACGACGTCCTTCTCGATGCTGCCGCCCAGCACGATGTCGGTGCCGCGACCGGCCATGTTGGTTGCGATCGTGATCACGCCGGGACGACCGGCCTGCGTGATGATGTCGGCCTCTCTGGCGTGCTGCTTGGCGTTCAGCACCTGGTGCGGCAGCTTCGCCTTGGTCAGCAGTTCGGAGACCTTCTCGGAGTTCTCGATCGAGGTCGTGCCGACCAGCACCGGCTGGCCGCGCTCGTGGCAGTCGCGGACGTCCTGCGTGACCGCGTCGTACTTTTCCTTGGTCGTCTTGTAGACCAGGTCCAGCTCGTCCTTGCGGACCGTCGGGCGGTTCGGCGGGATCACCACGGTCTCGAGGCCGTAGATCTCCTGGAACTCGTAGGCCTCGGTGTCGGCCGTGCCGGTCATGCCCGACAGCTTGCCGTACATGCGGAAGTAGTTCTGGAAGGTGACCGAGGCCAGCGTCTGGTTCTCGGCCTGGATCTGCACGCCTTCCTTGGCCTCGACGGCCTGGTGCAGGCCGTCGCTCCAACGGCGGCCCGTCATCAGGCGGCCGGTGAACTCGTCGACGATGATGACCTCGCCGTTCTGCACCACGTAGTTGGTATCGCGGTGATACACGTGGTGGGCGCGCAGCGACGCGTACAGGTGGTGCATCAGCGTGATGTTGGCGGCGTCGTACAGCGACGCGCCCTCGGCCAGCAGGCCGGCCTGGCCCAGCAGGCGCTCGGCGTTCTCGTGACCGTCCTCGGTCAGGTAGATCTGGTGCGACTTCTCGTCGACGGTGAAATCGCCGGGCTCGGTCACGCCCTCGCCGGTGCGGGGATCCAGCTCGCCGACCTGGCGCTTCAACTGCGGCGCGACCGCGTTGATCGCCACGTACATCTGCGTGTGGTCCTCGGCCTGGCCGGAGATGATCAGCGGCGTGCGGGCCTCGTCGATCAGGATCGAGTCCACCTCGTCGACGATCGCGTAGGCCAGGCTGCGCTGCACGCGGTCGCGCACCTCGTAGACCATGTTGTCGCGCAGGTGGTCGAAGCCGTATTCGTTGTTGGTGCCGTAGGTGACGTCGGCACCATAGGCGGCCTGCTTCTCGTCGCGCGGCAGGCCCGAGTAGTTGATGCCCACGGTCAGGCCGAGGAAGCGGTACAGGCGACCCATCCACTCGGCGTCGCGCCGGGCCAGGTAGTCGTTGACCGTCACCACGTGCACGCCCTTGCCGGTCAGCGCGTTCAGGTAGACCGGCAGCGTCGCCATCAGCGTCTTGCCCTCACCGGTGCGCATTTCAGCGATCTTGCCGGCGTTCAGGACCATGCCGCCGATCAGCTGCACGTCGAAGTGGCGCATCTTCAGGACGCGCTTGCTGCCCTCGCGGCAGACGGCGAAGGCCTCGGGCAGGATGTCGTCGACGGTCTCGCCCTGGGCGATGCGCTGCTTGAACTCCTCGGTCTTCGCGCGCAACTGGTCGTCGCTCAGGCCCTCGAACTGCGGTTCCAGCGCGTTGATGCGCTCGACGTCCTTGCGATAGGTCTTGAGCAGGCGCTCGTTGCGACTGCCGAAAATCTGGGTCAAAAGCTTGGGCAACATGCGGCTTTTTGAAGTTCTGTGGAGGGCCCGGTCGACCGGGCCTGAACGCCCGGCGGACCGCCTCGTGGGCGGCCTGATGAGGGCAGCGCCGCGCGACCGGTGCACATGAGGCCAAGGGCCTCCGGTTGCAAGCGTCTGCGCGGAGAAAAACCGGTGGAGTTTAGCACCCGCCCCTCGGCGGCATCGGGCGGCGGCCCCTGCGCCGGACCGGCGGCGGACTCCGGGTTTCCGAGCGGCAGGACTACACTGGCGACCCATGTCCACCCGCTACCTGCCTCCTCGCGCCAAGCCCGACGCGCCCGATCCGCTGGACTTCGGACGGGCCATGTCGCAGAACGGCATGCTGGCCCGGTTGGGGACCCAACTGGCGCTGTCGCGGCGGCATCTGGCGGCGGTGAGCGTAGCGCTGCCGGGGGCGATGACACGTTTCGTCCAGGCCGGCACGCTCGACGAGCACGGCTGGACGCTGGTGGCCGACAACGCCGCCATCGCCGCCAAGCTGCGGCACTTGCAGCCGACGCTGCTGCGCCTGCTGCGCGAGGAAGGCCTGCTGCTGGAAGGCGAACTCCGCATCCGCGTCAGGCAATCCTGAGCCGCCGCCGAGCAAGGGGCCCGGCAGAACGAAAAAGGGACCGCCGAGGCGGTCCCTTGTCGTTCCCCGCTCCGGGGTCAGTCCTTGCGGCGCAGGCGGCGCGCGCCACCCAGGCCAGCAAGGGCGATCACGGCCAGGGCCAGCGAGGCCGGTTCCGGCACGTCGTTGTTCTGCTGGGCGCCTTCGACGTTCAGGATGTCGAAAGCCCACAGCGCGTTGCGTTCACGGCCACCGGCGTCGCAGAACACGCCGTTGGCGCACTTGCCGTTCAGGAAGTTGGGGTTGCCGTCGTAGGTGAAGCCGTTGGCCAGGTCGGGGCCGAGGGCAAAGTTGTCGAACTGCATCACCGCGACCGTGTAGACCCCGGCGCTCAGCGTGAGGTCCAGGCAGGTGTCCCAGCGCATGCCGCCCGCCGGATCGGGATTCACCGCGCCGCCGCCGCAGGTGCCGGGCGTGCCGCTGATGGCGTCGTCGTTCTGGCCGACCAGCGCGCCGCTGGCATTGAACAGCGCCAGGATCGGATCGAAGCCGCCGGCGGCGACCACGTTGCCGTCAGCCTGCGTGCCGCCCGCGTAGCTGTAGGTGATCAGACGGACCGCCGACGAGCCGTTCGCCGTGAAGGTGAAGGTCTGGACGTCGTTGGCCTGCGCGAAGCTGCCGGCGAACGAGAAGTTGGTCGGTGCCGCATGGGCGACGGCGGAGAGGCCGAGCGCTGCGACGGCGGCCAGGGCGGCAGCACCACGACGGAACAAGCTGTGCATGAAATTTCCCGTAAGAGCCGGTATTGGGAGGTGACCGGCTTGTTGAACACGGGGGCGGCTTGAGCAAGGGTTATGCCACGACCGATTTCCTTTTGAAATCAAATACGTACATACAGTTACGTGGGTAACTTCACACAAGTGTCAAGCGGAGCGACACCGCCTTTTGGGGGTGTTTAGGCGGAAAGTTCGGGGAGCGGAAAGACAGAAGCCCCGGCTCGTCGGTCGACGACACGGGGCTTCGGAACAGGCGGTCGCCTGTAGGTTCAATGGTGCCGGCTATCGGATTCGAACTGATGACCTACCGCTTACAAGGCGGTTGATAGCCGGGCATATCGTCCCGTAAGTAGTTGATTCTACTGAGTTTTTAGACGGCTTGACGGCAGGAACGAACTTCCATTTGGTGCGGGCTAAAACCCGGTCCCTCCACTGTCATTTGCATGGAGCATGCGGTGACAGGTCAAGAATGCATCAAGGAACTGGTCGGGAAGAACGGCAAGACGCGCTACCAAGCGCAGGTCTGGTACCGGAACAAATTCATCACGTCCAAGACGTTTAACAGCGTGGGACTGGCCCGGGCGTTCCACAAGGAAGCGTATGACGAGGCGGTGAACGGCAAGTTGCTCTCGGCCGGTGAGCGGCGGGAACAGCGCCAACGCGAGGCCTGCCTGGAACGACCCATGAGCGCCTGGGCCTCGCTGTATGTCGAAGCCTACTCGGAGCGCCACGGGCAGAACCGACTGTACGAATACGAGCAGGTTGGGCGTCTGCTGGGCTCCCGGACCTTGCGTGACTTCTCCAGCAAGGCTGGCGGCCAACTGATTCGGCAGCTAGCCGCCGAATGGCGCTACATCCGGTTCACCAAGGGCGTCAGGACGGAGCCCTTCCACGCTCCGAAGGCGCCGGTTTCGGACCAAACGCTCCGACTGAGGCTTTCTGCCCTGGACCGGCTCATCAAGTTCGCCGTCGAACAGCTTCCTGAAGAAATTAGCTACGTCGGCCCCAAAAAACCCATGGACTACGCGCCGCCGCCTGCACACGGCAACAGGCGTGACCGTGTGCCTACGACGGATGAATTCGCCACGCTGCTCGCCCACTTCGCCGACGACACCGACATGTCGGACCTTCTTACGGTCATCGACGAGACGGGTTGCCGGCTGTCAGAGGTCAGCAGAGCTACCGGCGAAGCCGTGGCCTTCATCACTGCCGGTGGAAATGTGCTTGGGGGTGTGCTGACTTTGCATCATCACAAGACGGACGAGCGTGTGGGCGTCCGGCAAGTGCCGCTTTCGCGCTATGCGGCACAAGTTCTGCACGCACGCAAGACGCGGTGCGGTGACGGCCTCTTGTTCCCTGGCCTGCCTTCTTCCTCGAGCGACGTTTGCGCCGTCTTCGACAAGGCCCGCAAGGCTGTCGGCATCGCCGACCTGCTCATCAAGGACTTCCGCCGAGGCTTCATCACGCGGAACGCACGCTCGATGTCCAAGCTGGAACTGACGAGTGTCGTAGGACTTACTTCACTCTTGGACCTTGGCAGCCTTGCTTCCGGAGACCGCAACGCCCAAGCCGCCGCTGGGCATACCGACCCCAGGACCACGCTCGGATACGTTTCACCGGAACACCAAGCGATGGCCCAGGCCTTCACGGCCAGCAGTCGTTGGCCGGCTGTTGCAGCCATCCTCAACCCCTCAGTCCGAGAGGCGGCTCCCGGCGACGAAGCGGCCGAGTTGGAGCGCGAGATGGGTGAATTGCTGGCGCGCATGCGAAAGCTCGGTATGACTGCCGTCGCGTAGGCCAACCCAGAGTGCACACCTGTCGGGCACATCACCCCGGCCTATCGACGGATGCGCCCAAGGGAGTTTCAACGTTGAAAGACTCTCGGAGATTGCCGCCAGCATGAAAAAAGACCGCTCCACTAAGTGGACGCGGTCATGAACTGAAGTTTTCCTGGTCTGCGAGGTCAGCGTGCCTTCGGGCCCTTGCGTCCCGTCTTCCGACCCGCCATCAGGCCTGCGGCCTTGCAGGTCGCTTCGAAGTCTGCAAATGCCTGAGTCCGCAGGGCGAGCGTCATCTCCAGGAGCCGATTGGCCGGCGCGTCACGCCCGCCCGCGGCCCTACCCCGGCGCGTCGTGAGGCGATGACCATCTGACACCAACCGGCGGGCCTCCTCGCGAACCGCCGCGCCAGCGGCCTCGACCGCACGGACAGCCTCCACCAGCGGATGTTCCCGCCTGGCTTCCATGTCCTCAAGCAGTTCCGCCTGCAGCTGCGGGCGCAGTTGAGCCGTCAGCTCCGCTCGCAGCTGAGCCTCCAGCTGGGCCCGTTCCACTGCCTTGAGACGTTCCTGCTCGGTGCGAAACTCCTCCCTAGACTTGTGCATCCTGGCCCAGCTGCCGTGCGCCAGCAGCCAGTCTCTGATGTCGCGGATGTCGTCCGCGTCGAGCTCGACCGGGTTGCCGTCGAACCCAACGCCGGTGAGCGTTACGCCGTGACGCCCGTCGTCCGCAGGGCCGATGCGCTCGACACCTGCAAGCCTTCTGGGGTCCAGGCTCGAGTTGAAGCTGCCCACGTACTTGGCCTGCGTGCCGCGCTCGCGCAAGCCGGCCGCAGTCGCTTCGGCTCGACTGAAGTACTTCTGCAATTTCAGCGAGACGGTCGTGCCCTTTCCAGGGCTGATGACAAGTCCTTTCATCGTCTGTTCCTTGAATCTTCGATGTGCATGGCTGCGCCAGAGCGCATCACTCCCGTGTAGCGACCGGACTTAGCCCCTCTCAGGCGGCCCAGAAGCTGATGCGCAGAGAGGCCGATGTAGCTGCGCGGCGAACTCGATGTAGCTGCGCGTCTACACGGCAATCGCTGCGCGGCCACAGCCGGGCCGCTGCGCGTCGACACCGATGTCGCTGCGCAGATGGAGCTCGTGTCTGCGCGCGGCGGACGCCATCCGGCACCGGACGTGCGGCCGAACGTCAGGCGGTCCGGCGATTTGCGCTCTCCTGTCTTCAGACCTTTCCGGAAGGCCCTGAGCCCCCGACGTACAGGAGGGGATGGACGGCGCCCCCAACGGGGGTCGGACCGCCTCCGGGCGGGCCGATGTCGAGAGTGGCCGCGCCGCGTCGAGCTTGCCTCGACCCAGCGGTCACGGTGGGCCCCCAGGCCCACTCGACACGCGGGGGAGCCGCGAAGGACATGAGTGCCTCGGGCTCGGACGAGGCGAAGCCTCGCCTAGACCGCAGGCCGAATGCCGAGTGGGGGCAACGCCCGGCGGTCCGTGCTTTTCCTGGCGAGGGGACGGCTGCGGGAACCCCCGCAAAACGTCGAGCCCTGATGGCCCGCGAAGGGGTCCCCGCTTTTTGAGAAGGCCGCGCAGCGGGCGGAGCAAAAAGATGGGGGCGGGACTGAAGGCGAGACCGAAGCGACTTCGACGGCCCCAAGGCCGGAGATGGAGCGCAGCCCCTCTCATTTCTGCGAGCGGCAGCGAGCTGGAATGAAGGGGGATTTGTGGGGGTTCCCGCAGGCGTCAACGACGCCGGAGGACCGCCCGAGGTCAGGCACGCGCGCCCTAGCGCGCGAGCCAAAACCAAGCGACAGCGCCGTGTTTTGGCGGTGCTGGTTCTGTCGAGGAACCGGAAAGGCACGCAAGTCCGGCGACTTGTGGGGGGTCTCGTGGGGCGGTGTTTATACGCAGGACAACCTCCTGGAGTACCGGATGCACACCGCCCCACCGCCTGGCACGCAGCACGTGCCGAACAAGGAACGCTATCTCATCGTCGACGCGTTGCATGCGCGACGCCACTATCTGCTGGAAGCGCTCGAGCTGCTGATGCGCTACGGAACCCTTCGGGTGCATGGCTTGGCGTTCGGCCTGTTCCCGAACCGCAGCCAGCCCGCCGCGCTGGCGGCTGCGCAGCGGGTGGTCGCGAATGCCGTCGGACGTGGCTTCGTCGTCAGCGCCGATGACCGGGACAGTCGCTTCCGGTACTACGCCCTCACCGCGGCTGGCGCCAGGTTCCTCCGCGACGAAGGCGGTGCCGACGATGCGGCATCCACCATCCACCTGCTGAAGAAGCTCACCCGGGCTCATCACCGCGAGTGGACCAACATCTGCTCAATTGCCGCCATCCGGCGCGGCCTGGAGAGCTACGCCGAGACGGACTACTACGGGCGGTCGTTCCGCACCGACCTGCTCCAGCGATTCGAACACATCCCCGATGCGCTCACCTTCGCTGACATCGGCAACCGGCCAACCGCTGTCTGGCACGAAATCGAACTGTCGCGCCGGTCCATGCGCAACCTCGAAACCCGGCCTCTGAAGGCAGACGAGCGAGACATGTCGGGTATCGGCAAGTGGCGCCAGCTCTTGCACGCGCTGCGACAGCACTGCGTGCTGACCCACAACGGCTCAGAACGTCGGCTGATGCTCGTCGTCCATTGCGCCTCGAGCACGTTGCTCAGCATCCTGGCAAAGCACCTTGGCCTGTACGCCCAGGGCCACAGTCTTAAGTGCCGCGGTGGCCTTCACTTCGAGGAGGACGGCGCGTCAGGGCCGGCGCAAACCGCAAGTTGGGCGACTTTCGCGATGCCGTTCGAATCGAAGGGCGCTGGCATGCTCGAAGTTCACTTCCATCTGCTACCCGACGGAGGCAAGGACCCGGCCTCCATCTGGCATGACAACGATGTACTCCCATGGCGGGGCGTCGACAATGGCTTCGGCCTTGACGACGGATACAACGAGCAGTTCATGGTCCCCTAAGCAGCGGATGCGCCCCTTGCCAGGTAGCAGGTACGACAACGCAGTCACGGCCGCGCCTCCGCTACAGTGCTGCAACAACGAGCAGGGCCAGGGAGGCACTGCATCAGTCAAGCGGAAGACCCTGCGCCCATGCCTAAAGATTTGCGCTTCGAGGACCTCGCGGAACGGCACCACATCGACCCGCACCAGTTGCAGGGCTACGCCAACGCAGCCAAGGTTCGACTAGAGGCGCATCACAGTCCCCCAGTGGCCTTCGAAGTGGCATCCAAGGGCGAGACCGCTGTCTATCAGGTCAAGTGGACACCCGTCGACGACAAGCTTCGACGTTCGTACAACAATGCTGACGACGCCAAGCGCGATGGCGCATACGTGATGGCCTTCGCTGCAGTGGAAGACCTCGAGGGACTGGTCAGCATAGCTCGCGCCGAGACAAAGACCGGTGCGGACTACTACGTTG
Source organism: Mitsuaria sp. CC2 (assembly GCF_048957715.1). Taxonomy (NCBI): domain Bacteria; kingdom Pseudomonadati; phylum Pseudomonadota; class Betaproteobacteria; order Burkholderiales; family Sphaerotilaceae; genus Roseateles; species Mitsuaria sp. CC2. The sequence goes on from NZ_JARVXN010000023.1 coordinate 133,954, forward strand.
CTCCGGTGGGCACGAATCCGGAAGACTTGGAAAGCGCGTTTCGACTGGAGGTCTCAGGCACCGACGGCACTCCGGCCGAGGTCCGCCAGCGACTGAAGGAGAAGCAGGAGCAAACCCGCAAGGGCACCGGAGCAGAGCCTGCCATCGCGGCAGTAGTTGGATTCAAGACGAAGCTCATTCTGGTGGAGCGCGCTTAGTCATGGATTGGCTCACGCTCCATAAGTCCAGTGAAGCTCTTGCTGCACGGGCGCATGCCGCGCTGCGTGAAGGCAACAGTAGGGACGCCGAGGAGCTCTTCCGGCAGGCTGCCGTTGCCGAAGAAGATGCCCTTGCTCAGCTTGACATGTCCAAGCCACGGACGTTTGGCATTGCCGCCGTAAGCGCAGTCTCGCTTTGGTACAAGGGCAAGGACCTGCAGCGAGCGTCGATGCTTGCCTATCGGTGCTTGGCCATCCCTGACTTGGCGTCGCCGGCGCGAGAACAACTCGACGACTTGGTCCAGACCCTCTACACCGAGCGGGACCGTCAGCGTCTGACCGGCGAGTTCCTTCCCGGGTCGGTCACTGTGGCAGTAAAAGGTGGTGACGTACTGCGAGGGGCGGCACCGCTCGACCTTATCGTCGACAAAGTGAAGACACTGCAGGCAATCTTCTTCCGCGTCGTCGAGTGGAGCAACGGCAAGCCGCTTCGCCGGCACGGCCCCCCAACCAAAGACATCACCGGCTCCTTCGAACCTTGGCTCGTTCAAGAGCCGGCGGGTAGCTTCCGTTTTTCCGTGGCCGTGAAGGTCAACGGTCAGCTCGACATGTTCGACACGGAGAAACTGGAAGCTGCTGACATTGCCAGAAAATTCTTGGACGTCGTCACCACGGTGGCCGCCGACGCGACGGGTGAGGCGAGCAAGGAACTGGTGGCCGATGACGGCTACCGCGGGACATTCCGCAAGCTCATCCGCAATCTGACCCCACCAGTAAACAGCACCGAGTCGGTCGCCATTTCTTCGAAGGAGCGCGAGGGCGTTGAGGTGGTCCTCGACGAGTCGACTAGACCGAAGCTGGACCTCGCCATCAAAGCGGAGTCGCCGAAGGCCGATGAGTCCGTCGGCGAGCAGATGCAGGAGTTCACAGGAGTACTGCGCGCGCTGGACTTGGACAGCGACTGGCTAAAGGTTGACGTCGACAACGGCCAGGTGACGGTGAAGGGCCTATCCCAGGCGGTCGACGACGTAATCGGACCGATGGTGAACAAGGCTGTCCTGGTCAAGGCTGTGAAGACAAAGCGCGGCGAACTGAAGTTCGTCGACATCAGCTTGGCAACCTAGGCCGCGGGCGTCTCCTTCGGCAACGCCGACCAGGCGGGGACGCGAAGCTCTTTGAAGTCGAGCTCTTTCGCTAGTTCGAGCGCGCGAAAGTGCTCGAAGTACGTTTTTCCGTCGTAGCCAGTAGGTCGGAAGTCGGTCGCAGCCAACCATTTGCTGACGCGGCTAACGGCGGTCATGAATGCCGGCATCACATCCACGTAGACCTGCTTTACGGGATAGCGCTCCGCCTTCCCCTTGGCATGGATGTCCGCGAACATCAGCTCCGCGTCCCACATCGACTTGAGCTTCGCCGGGTTCTGAATTTTTGTCTGCGCCTTTGGCATGCTGAGGCGGTCGTAGAAGTCTTGCAAACGAAAGTAGAACCGCGTCGTGAGCGCGTCTGACTCAGGGGTGGTGCTTCCAAGCAGGAACGCTGCGCCAGCAAGGCGGGTCATCCCGTCGTTCAAGCCGAGCAGCGCATTCCAGCTGATGAACAAGTCGTGGTCACGGTGATGAATGGCGTTGCGCAGAGCGACGACGAGCGACGTGTCGCCATGCGCGAAGTAGTCGAAGCCGGAGAGGTTCTTTGTCACATCGTACAAGGCATGGAACTTCTCAAGCTTCGCTTCGAGAGCCCGGTCGACGTTGTTGATTGCTTCCTCTTGGTCAATGCGACGCAGGCGCTCAAAGCCCAAGCGCGTCTCGACATAGACGCGCATCGTGTTGGAGAGGCTCTCCCATGCATGTTGAACAGGTGTCATGACGAGACTTTTGGTTGCGCCGACATCACGACACCGCCCAGTCCGCCGACAAGGACTCCGCCTGCCTCAACACCGTCTCCGTCGCCTCCTCCTGCCGGTCCGGCGGGTACTTGTAGCGGCGCAGCAGCGTCTTCACCATCACACGCAGCCTGGCCCGCACTGTCTCGCGCTTGGCCCAGTCCACGGTGACTGACCTGCGCAGGCTCAACGTCAGCTCAACGGCAATCTTCTTCAGCGTCTGGTCGCCCAGGTCGCGCACGGCCGCCTCGTTCATGGCAAGCGCGTCATAGAACGCCATCTCGTCGCTGTTCAGCCCCAGGCTTTCGCCGCGCTGCGCGGCGGCCTGGAACTTCTTGGCCATCTCGATGAGTTCTTCGATGACCTGCGCCGTCTCGACGGCCCGGTTGCGGTAGCGCGTCAGGCTCTGCTGCAGCAGCTCGGAGAACTTGGCGCTCTGCACGACGTTGGTCTTGAAGCGCGATTTGATTTCGCCCTTCAGCAGGCGCTCCAGCAGCTCGACGGCCAGGTTGCGCTCTTTCATGTGGCGCACGTCTTCCAGGAACTCGTCGGAAAGCACGCCGATGTCCGGCCGCTTGAGGCCGGCGGCCGAAAAGATGTCGATGACCTCGTCGCTGACCACCGCGCGGCTGATGATTTGCCGCAGCGCGTGTTCCTTCTGCTCGTCGGTCAGCTTCTTGTCGGTACCGGCGTGCTTGGTCAGCGCTGCCTTCACCGCTTGCAGAAAGGCCAGCTCGTCGCGGAAGGCCAGCGCCTCGTCCAGCGTGCAGCACAGCGCGAAGGCCTTGCTGGCTGCCAGCACCGTGTCGGCGAAGCGCTTCTTGCCATCGTCCAGCCCGAGCACGTGGTTGGCCACGGCCGGCAGGAGCTGCCAAGCCTTGCTGCGGAAGTCGGCGTACTCGACGCCGTGCAGCATGTCGTGCAGCACGTCCATCTGCTCCTGCAGCACGGCCAGCGCCTCGTGCGCGTCGATGGTCGGCTTGCCGCGCCCGTGGGCCTGCGTGTAGTCGGCCAGCGCCGCCTTCAGCTCGTTGGCGATGCCGATGTAGTCGACCACCAGACCGCCGGGCTTGTCTTTGAAGACGCGGTTAACCCGCGCGATGGCCTGCATCAAATTGTGGCCGCGCATAGGCTTGTCCACGTACATCGTGTGCAGGCAGGGTGCATCGAAGCCAGTGAGCCACATGTCGCGCACGATGACCAGCTTGAACGGGTCGGCCGGGTTCTTGAAGCGCGTCTCCAGGCGCTTGCGCACGTCCTTCGGGTAGATGTGCGGCTTCAGCAGTGCCTTGTCCGAGGCCGAACCCGTCATCACCACCTTGATGGCGCCCTGCATCGGGTCGTCGCTGTGCCAGTCGGGCCGCAGCCCGACGATGGCGTTGTACAGGTGCACGCAGATGTCGCGGCTCATCGCCACCACCATCGCCTTGCCGTCCATCGCGGTCAGCCGGTTCTCGAAGTGGGCCACGATGTCGGCCGCCACCTTCTGGATGCGCGGCGGCGCGCCGACCAGTTGCTCCAGCGCGGCCCAGCGGCGCAGCTTGGCCACCTTGGCGGCGTCGCCTTCCTCGTCCTCGGTCAGCTCGTCCACCTCGCTGTCGAGCTGCCCGACATCGGCCTCCTTCAGCTCCAGCCGGGCCAGCCGGCTCTCGTAGTAGATGGGCACGGTGGCGCCGTCGCGCACCGCTTGCTCGATGTCGTAGATGTGGACGTAGTCACCGAAGACGGCGCGCGTGTCGCGGTCGCTCAAGGAAACCGGCGTGCCGGTGAACGCGACGAAGGTAGCGCCCGGCAGCGCATCGCGCAGGTGCTGCGCGTAGCCATAACGCACAGCACTCGTGGTTTGGTAGTCGGCACGCGGCTCGGCAACCTGCCGTGCCTGGCCGTCGTTGGCCGCTTGTTCGGCCGGCCGGCTCTTGCCATTGACCAGCCGCGCCTCGAAGCCGTACTGCGTGCGGTGCGCCTCGTCGCAGATGACGACGATGTTGCGCCGGTCGGAGAGCACCGGGAACGTGTCCTCGTCCTCGCCCGGCGTGAACTTCTGGATGGTCGTGAAGATGATGCCGCCCGAGGGCCGGTTGGCGAGCAGCCGGCGCAGCTCGGGCCGCGTGTCGGCCTGGGCCGGCGTCTCGCGCAGCATCTCGCTGGCGGCGGCGAACACGCCGAAGAGCTGGTTGTCCAGGTCGTTGCGGTCGGTCACCACCACCAGCGTCGGGTTGCCCATGGCCGGATGCGCCATCAGCGCCCCGGCCAGGCAGGTCATCTCGATGCTCTTGCCGGCGCCCTGGGTGTGCCAGACGACGCCGCCCTTGCGCGTGCCACCCGGCGCTGAGGCCTTCAGCACGCTTTGCACCACTGCGCGCACCGCGTGGAACTGGTGATAGCCGGCCACCTTCTTGACCAGCCGGCCATCGTCCTCGAACAGCACGAAGTGGCGCAGGTACTCCAGCAGCAGCTCGCGCTGGCACAGGCCCAACACCAGCGTCTCCAGCTCGCGCATCGCGCCCAGCGGGTCGGTGGCCACGCCGTCGATGGTGCGCCAGGCCATGAAGCGCTCGCGGTCGCTGGTCAGCGAGCCCATGCGCGCCTGGATGCCGTCGCTGACGACCTGCAGCACATTGGCGTGAAACAAGTCGGGGATGTCCTGCTGGTAGGCCTGCAGCTGGTTCCACGCCGCCCAGATGTCGGCGTCCTCGTCGCCCGGGTTCTTCAACTCGAACAGCACCAGCGGCAGGCCGTTGACGAACAGCAACACGTCGGGCCGACGCGTCTGCTTCGGCCCTTGAATGCTGAACTGGTTGACGGCCAGCCAGTCGTTGGCCGCCACGTCGGCGAAGTCCAGCAGCCGCACGCGGTCGCCGCGCGTTTCGCCGTCCTTCTGGAACTCCACCGGCACGCCGTCCACCATCCAGCGGTGCAGTTGCCGGTTGGCGTTGACGAGGCCCGGCACGTTGGGGCTGAGCACGCGGCGCATTGCGTCGTCGCGGGCGCCGGCCGGGACGTGCGGGTTCAGCCGCGCGATGGACTCGCGCAGCCGGCCGGCCAGCACCGCCTCGCGGTAGCTGGCGCGCTCGAGCCCGGGCGTGCGCGCATCTGGCGGGGAGATGTCGGGGCCATGGGCCGTGGCCCAGCCCAGGCCGGCCAGCCATTCGAGCATGGCCTGTTCGACAGCATCCTCGCTGATGCCCCTCATGCGATGGCCTCTTCGACTTGGGCCTGGGCTTCGGGAAGGCGGAGTCTTCCGGAGATGAGGCGTGGAAGCAGCGTATCGCGCAGCTCCGCCAAGCCTTTGGCTTGCTCGTCATTTGCGGCGATGCGCGACTGCAACGCGAGTAGCGTCGCCTCTGCCGCACCGGCAATGGTCGAGTCCGGTGGCAATGCGAGTGGAAACTGGGTCAGCCGCGAGAGTTCAACACGTTGCCGACCACTGGTTCCAGTCATCGCCTGAATCGCGAACTGCCGGAAAGGCTCATGGCGAGCCAACAGGTATGCGCCGTACTGCGGCAACACCGGCTTCGCCCGCAGAACGATGAACTCGGTCGAGCCCCAACCAGTTTCCAAATCGTCGAGGAAATCGACATATGCCGACTTGCCGTTCTCCAAGCACGGGGTGATTTTGGCGAGCAAAGCATCGCCGTTTCGGAACTTGCAGCCGGACCCGAAGGCGCGGCGTTCTACGCGCTCCAGTGGGCGATGCCCGCTAGTCGGCGCGTTCGCCATTTCCAGGTAGCGCGCCTCAACGCCTTTGGGCAGCGAGCGCGACGGGTTGAGTTCAACAGCATCAGCAAGCGCGGCTGCTCTCCACCCCCTCGGAATCAATCCCAGCGCCGATTCCTCGAACTCGGCGGGGAACAGCGCCGCCGTGGCGGCGTCCATGCCTTCGGGCTCGCGGCCCTCGGCCTTGGCGCGCACCGGGTCGAAGTCGATGAACCAGCTCTTGAACAGGGCTTGGGCGATGGATTCGAGCGTGGCGTTGGTTTGGCGCAGGAGGTCGATGCGGTCGTCGATAGCTGCGAGGACATCACATATCTGGCGCTGAGTCTCAATCGACGGCAGCCGCACCGGGTACGAAGGAAAATCCGTAAGTGGCAAGCGTTCAACGGTGCTGCCGTGAATGGTCCGGGCCTTCAACAGCGCCTGGAATTCGTCCGAAAGAAAGTAGTACAGAAAGTATCTGGGCAGGAGGCGACTCCGGTCGGGCCGGACTAAGGCCATGCGCCGGCCAAGGCAGCATCTGAGCCCCGGCGGAATGATGGCGACCTGACCGAGGCGAGTTTCATAGGAAAAAACGACATCGCCTGCCTGTGGGACAACCCGGCGGGTCCATTTGGTGAAGTCGTCTTCAGACAGATGCTCAACGACTGACAAGTCAAGGCGACCGTTGTTCAAGCTGCTTATGCCCAGGAATACGGGACCCGCGCTAGTTTTCTTTGGGGTGGCGTGAGGCCCGTCAAACACTTGCGCGACCTCGCCAATCGGAGCGAGTGGCCATTCAGACTGCATAGCCGAGCCCACCCAACCTCTCCCGAATCACTCCATCCAGCTCCGCCCCCTTCGCCATCTGCTCGGCGAGCTGCGCAGTCAGCCGTTCCATCTTCTCGTTGAAAGCCTCGTCGTCGTCGTCCGCCTCCTCGGCGCCGACATAGCGCCCCGGCGTCAGCACATGGCCGTGCTCGGCAATCTCGGAGAGCTTCACGGCGCGGCAGAAGCCGGGCACATCGCCATAGGGCTCGTCGGCGCCGTCCTCGCCATCGGCCCGCCAGCGGTGCACGGTGGCGGCGATGCGCGCCACGTCGGCGTCGTCGAACACGCGGTTCACGCGCGTGGCCATGCGGCCGAGCTTGCGGGCGTCGATGAACAGCACTTCCCCGCGCCGGTCGCGCCCTCGTCTGCCACCCGGCACCGCTGCGCCGCTCTTGTCCCGCGCCAGGAACCATAGGCAGGCCGGTATCTGCGTGTTGAAGAAGAGCTGCGGCGGCAGCGCCACCATCACGTCCACGACGTCGGCCTCGACCATCGCGCGGCGGATGGCGCCCTCGTTGTTCTGGTTGCTGCTCATGCTGCCGTTGGCCAGCACCACGCCGGCCTGGCCGCGCGGGCTGAGGTGGTGCAGGATGTGCTGCAGCCAGGCGTAGTTGGCATTGCCGGCCGGCGGCGTGCCGTAGGCCCAGCGCCGGTCTTCCAGCAGCCGCTCGCCGCCCCAGTCGCTGATGTTGAAGGGCGGGTTGGCGAGGCAGAAGTCGGCGCGCAGGTCGGGGTGCTGGTCGCGGTGGAATGTGTCGGCCGGCTCCTTGCCCAGGTCGGCCGCGAAGCCGCGGATAGCGAGGTTCATCGCTACCAGTCGCCACGTCGTCGGGTTGGCCTCCTGGCCATAGATGCTGATGTCGTCGGCCTTGCCGCCGTGCGCCTCGATGAACTTCTCGCTCTGCACAAACATGCCGCCCGAGCCGCAGGCGGGGTCGTAGACACGGCCCTGGTGCGGCGCCAGCACTTCGACCAGCACCTTCACCACCGAGGCCGGCGTGTAGAACTGGCCGCCCTTCTTGCCCTCGGCGCTGGCGAACTGGCCGAGGAAGTATTCGTAGACCTCGCCGAGCAGGTCTTTGGCGTGGTGGCCTTCGCCGAAGCCGATGGTGGACACCAGGTCCACCAGCTCGCCCAGGCGGCCGGGTTCGAGCTGGGTGCGGCCGAAGCGCTTGTCGAGGATGCCTTTCAGGCGCGGGTTGTCGGCCTCTATGGCTTCCAGCGCGGCGTCGATGCGAACGCCGATGTCGGCCTGCTTGGCCTGGGCGCGGATGGCCTCCCAGCGTGCCGAGGCCGGCACCCAGAAGACGTTGGCCATTGTGTAGTAGTCGCGCTCTTCCAGCGCCTCGGCGTGGTCCACCTCGTCGGGCAGGTAGAGGTCGCCGGCTTCGTCCTTGAACGCGGCCAGCAGCTGCGTGCGGCGCTCGTCGAAGGCGTCGGAGATGTACTTGAGAAAAATGAGTCCGAGGACGATGTGCTTGTATTCGGCAGCGTCCATGCTGGACCGCAGCTTGTCGGCGGCGGCCCATAGGGTTCTCTTGAGGTCCTGGTTCATTCGGTCGTTGCGTTCTGTTTGAGCTTCATCGCGGCATTTCCCCCCGCCCGCACGCTAGACCGGCTTGCGCGACTTGGCCGGCTTGCTGGCCCGAGGCGGCGCCGGCGTGATGCCGTGCGCCTTGCAGTAGTCCAGCACCATGACCTCGACCATGGTGGCGAGACTGCGGCGCTCCTGGTCTGCTGCCTCGACCAAGGCGGCCTTCACGTCGGGCGGGACGCGAACGCTGACGACTTCGGTTTTGGTGATTGGCAAAGCAGCTCCTGTGTGAAAAACGCTAGCGTTTCGCCACAGTATCCACCGGCTGCGGCCGTTTTGGCCATCTGGTTGTCCCGGGGCAGCCGGAAACCGCATCGACCTCCTCCCCCGCACCCCCACCTCCGCCCATGCCCGCACCGTCGCCGTTCTCCCGGACGTGGACCCGGCCGAAGCACAGAGCCCGGCAGGAGGGCCGGACTTTGCCGTTGTTTTTTGGGGCGTTCCTCATTTAAGAACCGCCTGCGAGCGCAGGACGACACTTGGCTTCGCCATCACCCATACATACGGACGGACCTTGAACAGCCGCCCGCGCCTATGCCTTCAGGTCGTTGCTGACCGTGCCGAGTGAGACGCCCAGTTGTGCGGCAATCGCGCGTACCGAGAGTCCGTCGGCCCTGAGCCGGGCAACTTCTGCCCGCCGCTTGGCGACTGCTTGCAGGTAGTCCTCACGCGGCTGGGCGCCCTCTGCGCGGCGCCGGGTGCGTTGCCTTTCGGCATCCCGCCGTCGAACCTCTTCCGTGGGCAGGATGGTTTTCAGCTGTGACGCCTCCTCGCCGGTGATGCTGAGTTGTTCGACGAGCGTGTCGTTGCGCCATCGGTATCGAGGGTCCAGCTCACGACCGTTGAATTCGACCTTCTCGCCGGCGTGTGCCGCTTTGGCTCGCGCGATGACGCTGCTCACGCAGGAGCGCAGTTCGGTCTCAGTCCACGTCGGCGCGAACTCTGCAGCCAACGCCCGCGCTTCCGCCTCCAGGTTCCGGACCAACAACGCTTGCGCGAGGAAGCAAGTACCCAGGAATGTGAATAGGTCCCGCTCGCCAGGCGGCAGCCCGCCTTCATGACCGCGAAGTCGCGCAAGGGTACGGAGGTCTTCCAGGCGGTCCCAGGCCAGCACGCTGGGTACGAAGGTGCGTAGCCCACTGCAGACGTGTCCTGCCCCTTCACCTTGACCGTTGATGACAACCAGCGCCCGGCGCCGCGCTTCGCGCGCGGCCTTGTCCGCGGCATCCTGCATGCGGTGCTCGGCACGCGTTCGCCTGTCCTCGACCAGCTCAAGCCGCTGCAGAGGAAGCAGGGAGTCCGCCAGCATGTCGAAGTCATACCCGACCACACCGCTCGGCATGACCTGGCCGCCCATCGTGGGCACGCGGGCCGTATGCACGACGCGGATGACGTCCGCCGAACGGGAGCTGAAGCTGCCGACCACACGCAGCACACGCGATGCGTCCAGCGCCATGACGTCGGCTCCGAAATCCATCAAGCGTCGATTGAGCTCTCGCTGCACAGCCTGCCAACGCGGCAACGTGGAGCGCGGCACTGGCTGAGCAAGCAGCCACTTGACCTGCAGACCACGCCCCGAGAAGACCACCACCGACGGCGGTGGGATGCCGCGGTCGTGGCATGCCTCCAGGAACAACTCCACTTGAGCGTCTGTCGGAAGCCGCTGCAGCGCCGGTATCTTGTAGGTGTCCAGGTCGGCGAACACCGCCGGCATGCGCCATAGATTGACAACCCGCCGGTTGGGTTTAAAGAACTCGCCCACAGAAATCCACAAGTCGAGCGCGCCTTCGCAAAGCTTTACGGTCTTGGGAAGCTCGTAAAGAGGCACACAAACCTGCCGCATACCAGTGGCGGGCGCAGACCGGCGCAGGAACGCCACGAAGCCCGGCCGGCCGACGTCGTGATAGAGGAAGGGTTCGGGTACGTCGAAGGGAAGCGCAAGTTGCGCATGGGCAGCCACGGGCGGTCTCCGCGAACGCGGATAAAACGCCAGTGACTACACGTCCCAACGGTCCATCCGCGCCGCCCCTGTCTCTCCTGCCGACCAAAGCTGGGGACAGGGGCGTCTTGTTTCGGGGCAGCACTGCGCCGCCCGTATGGACCGTGTAGGAAGCGCCGGTTTATCCGCCGGCTCGGATGTCGCAGGAGAACGATGCCGCTGTGTTCGGCGCGGGCTTGTCAGTCAGCCAGAGGCCGCAGGAGTTTCAACGTTGAAACTCGGCTCTTGCGGTTCACCGTTGCGCGCCCGGTCCGAAGTTCGACCGCAAACAGGACAACAGTTTGTCCCGCTCCGCCGGGTGCCTCAGCCCTTCGCACCCATCCACGATGCAGACGTGTGCCGCGTACTCGCCGCGCCAGAGAATGTCCTCGTCGTCAACGGCCACCCAGGCCTCAGGTTCGAGCCAGTCGACGTGGGCGGCGACGATGTCGCTTTTGTTCATGCGCCAGTAGTCCTCGCTGCTGAACGGAAGCCGGCGGCTTGCGCCGGAGCGGCTCAGCACCAAGCGGATGGGCTGGGTGGTCAAGTCTTCGAAGGTATGGCCGGCGACGCGCCCGGCCAGCTCCGGCATGCGCTGCAGGACGGCGGGCAGGCCCTGTTTCCACGGCTGGGTGGACGTGAGAACAATCTGCAAGTCGGACCAGGGCTCCAGTGCATGCGCGAGCCACGGCACTGCCTCGTACTCCTTGTGGCCATTGCTCCACGGGTCCGCGCCACGTACCAGGTGATATGTGTTGGCACTGGGATGGGTTACTCCGCTGAGTCCCAGGTACAGCACGCGCATTAGCCGCTCCAAGAAGCGCCGCTTGGGATACCCGGCGGCTCGGCGTCGGCTGCTTCTACTGCCATGGTCGCCCCCGGATGAGCCGGGAGGTCATCTCCGTCAGTACGGTTCCCGCGTCACGTTGCAGGAGTTCCCTCGGCACCGCCGCCTCGGCACCCTGGCGAGCCCGGTCAGAGCGCACAAGAGAAGCGGTTGCTAGTTCGCGGTCCACAGCCACCACGACGGAGTGCTGCAGGGCGCCGTCGAGCTCCTGGCTTGACAGCACGATGCTTGACCACTTGCCGGCGCCGAAGTCCTTTGCCTCCGGAACCGTCTTTGGTCCGAGCACCACCGACAGGAGGTGAAGGAAGCGCACCCATGGGTCGAAGTACGCCGCGCCAGGCTCCAATGCCGTGCGCACTGAGGTACTGACGGTGTCAATGCCTTCCCAGCTGACCACAGCCTCCAGGTCCGCCTCGTTCGTCCCAAGGTTCAGCGGGGTCACGGTGGCGGTGATGATGCGCTGTGGCGACAACGCGGCGATGCGGACGACGTAGGCGCCCGAGAAGAGGTCTTCGCCTTCCGTGGCGTTCCGGTTTTCGTCTGTAGCTTGCAACATGACTCGAGGGCGGCCAAATCGCCACTGTCTGCGTCGCAGGCATGAAGGAGCAAGCGCCACCAAGCCGCCGGCACTTCATGCCTGCGCGGTCGGTGAAGCTGACGGCTCACTTGTCCGCGCATTCGGCCGCGACCCATGCCCGGGCTGCATCCACGTGCTGTGGCGTGAGCCACGGCCAGCCCTCGACGAGGCGCTCCCAGCTTTCGCCGCCATCCACCATGGCCACCAATGTTGCCGCAGGCAGGCGTGAGCCGGCCAGGCAGGCGGCACCACGCATCACCTCAGGGTCCACGACGACACGCGGTGGGTGGCTCTGCGCTTCGACAGCCTCCTGCGCCGGCATGGCGGAACCCTTGTCGCTCGCGCCCCAGCTCTCCACAAACTCGCACGGCGCAATCAGCAGTGCCTTGTTATTGCTGAATTCGACGACATGCAGGTCTTCTGGCTGTGCGCCGAAGATGCCGACGGCATCGGCGACGACCACGCGCATCAACGGGTCAAGGTCCTTGAGCAGTTCCATCAGGTCGGCGACGGTCATTGTTCAATCTACCTGCCAGGAGTCGAGGGACTCGCGGGAGCGCATGGCGAAACGTCTCCGAAGACCGCCGGCAGAGCCCGGTGAGCCAAGTGGAGTTCCATGAGCCCAGGGAAGTGCCGCAGGAGACGACGAGCTTCCCGGCGGACCGTCTCGGGTACTCCGGGCGTTTGCTCCGCTGACAGCAGTTCGACCAAGAATTCCTTGGTCTGAAGAATGGCGCGGGTGCGTTCTTCCGGCATCGTCACGTTGAGCCTCTGGAGGTCAAACATCCACTGTCCACGTCGCAGCATGAAGGAACAAGGTAGACGAATCCGGTGGCACTTCATGGCTGGCGTTTGAAGGACTGACGGCGCATTGCGGCAGCTCGCCGCCGGCCAACTTCAGGCATGACGGATGGCTACCTATACGCGGGTGACAGCGTCTTTGCTGTCGCTTCAGGACAATGCATGCCCAAGGACAAAGTACGAACGCCGCGTCGCGGTTACCTACCCCCCAACACCGACGACCCGCCGCTGCTGCGGGTGCTGATTGCAGAAGCCACCCGTCGCGGCGACACGCTGGCAACGATGGCACGTCACCTCGGCGTCAGCTACGAGCGCGTTGCGCAATGGCGTCGCAAAGAGTCGGACATCGCCAACGCGAACCGCAGCGTCTTCGAGGCCGCTGGCGTCTACCTCGGCGTGCCGACCGCCTACGTCCTCGTCATGGTGGGCCTCATCACCGCGCTGGATTTCGCGCATCCGAGCCGCCTCTCGATGCAAGAGAACCTGCGGCGTCAGCTCGAGTCGCTGCGGCTGGACCCGGCGTTCGCCGGTTTCGTCCCCGAGGCGCTGTGCACGGCCGACCCGACTGTCCAGCAATTCGTGGCGTTCCTGTACCGCGAACTCGCTGGCGGCTCCATCAGGCCGACGCGCCCTTTTGAATGGATGCGGTCGATGACGCTGGCCGCACTCGGCGACCTTCAGGCGCAGGCTGAACTCGCGGCGCTGCGCGCAGACGCATAAACCTTCACCGCCCGCACGCGGACTCACCAGACTGATTTGCGCTCCCTTCGAGGGAGCGCATTCTTTGGCGACTTGCAAAGCGCGAAGACCTTGGGAGCCGTCGATAAACGACCGACCGACCGTTCTTTGTATCGGCTCGGCGCCACGCGCGTTGTGACCTCGAATCGCTGGGGACTTCCTCAGCACACGAGCGCTAAGCGGTCGACCCAATACCACGTGAACCCGCCGGGCTGGGGTTTCGACGCGGTCAGCGTGACCTTGTGCGCCAACGTCAGCGCATCGCCTTCTTGCAAGCCTTCTCGAACTCCGTGCGCTTGAAGTACAGCTTCCGGAAGTTCCCGAATCGCTTCGGCGCCGGCAGGTCACCCCGCGCAATCATTCGATACAGGGTGCGCCGGCTGATGCGCAGC